>SLHB01000081.1 GCA_007136375.1 Candidatus Hydrogenedentota bacterium | reverse complement strand
TCCTCCAGTTGGCCGAGGGTGAAGTTCCGCGCGTTCACATCGGCGGACAAGGTCACGATGCGGGCGGGCCCGGTCTGGGTCTGCTCGAAGGGCGTGATCCACGCTTCTAGTGTGAAGGCGCCGCTCTCCTTGACCGCCTCCGTGAGCCGCTCCGCCGGACCCTCCGTGGCGATGAGAACCGGATAGCGCGCCTCCAGGCCATCCCCCGTCCAGGCTACGGCGTCCGTGTCCGAGATATGCAGGTCCAAGGGGGGCTCCTGTCCGGACACATCGTGAACCACGCCGCCCTCGCCCGTGTCGAAATGGTACAGCGCCTGAAGCCCCTCGAGGTGTTCCGGCGCCGCCGCGAGATAGCGCTCTTCCACTTCAACCGGCTCTAGGGCGCGGTTGTATAGGGCCACCCGGTGATAGGCGCCCACCCACGGGCGGTCTTCCGTGAGCTCGTTGGCCAGCGCGAGGCGCAGCTCCGCGTCCCAAGGGTCCAAACCGCCGGGCGCGTGCTCCGCCGCGACCTCGGCGCCGTCGATGTACAGCTTGGCGGCGCCGTCGGCTTCCCGGGTGTACACCACCTGGGTGGTCTCCAGGCGCACCGCCGGCTCCACGCCGGTGACGCGGCGCACGAGGTCTAGATCCGGCTCGATATCTTGCCACCCCGCCTCCTCCATGAGCGCCTCCGGCCCATCGCCCCAACGCTGGTTCCACTTGTCGCCCCATGTAGGCGGCGCGCCCGTATACATGCCCAGTTCCGCGCTGGCCCATGTCCACGCGGTGATCAGGCCAAGGGCAAACCACGCCGCGGCCGGTCCGAAAGCTGTTCTCATGGCTGACCCCCTTGGCGCGCACGCGGTTGCTCCGGGCTCCCGGCGTTCCGCGCCGCATTCCGTCCGGGAACAAACGCACGCCAATACGCTCTGGAATACCGTGCCGGCCGCCTGAGCTCTGGAACGCCATGTTTTCGGCTTTGGCGCGAATAAAGAAGGCCCGGACGGATGTTGTAAAACATCATCCCCGGGCCCCCATGGGAGTATCCCATCGTTGGCGGCCGTTTCCGGAATATATCGAACAACTGGAAGGAGAACCGTCTTATGTTCCGCAAGATCACCGCGTGTTCCGTTGCAACGCTCATGGCCGTGGGCGTGATGGCCGGCCCGGAGGCCAAGGCCGCCGAGTACGACATCGACCCCGTCCACTCCGCCGTCCTGTTCAAAGTGCTCCATTTCAACGCGGGGTACGTCTGGGGCCGTTTCAACGCGTTCGAGGGCGCCTTCAGCACCGCGGAAGACGGCGCCATGGAGATGACCATCCAAACGGGCAGCATCGACACAAACCACAATGGCCGCGACGCCCACCTGCGCAGCGACGACTTCTTCGACGCGGAGAACTACCCCGAGATGTCCTTCACGGCCACGGGAATCACGCCCACGGAGGACGGATTCAGCGTTGAAGGGGAGTTCACCCTCCTCGGCGAAACCCAGCCCATCACCCTGGACGTCACAAAGGTGGGCGAGGGCGAGGATCCCCAGGGCAACTACCGCTACGGCTTCGAGGCCGAGGGAACCCTCGACCGCACCGACTTCGGCATGGACTTCATGGTGGGTCCCATCGGTGCGGACATCCACCTCATCATCGCCGTCGAAGGCGTCCGCCAAGAAACGGAATAGCGGGGCTTAGCCTTTAGCCGCCGGTCTATTGCGGCAATGCGCCGCGGAGGGCCCCCAGCAAACGGGGTATGGCCTCGTAGGGGTCCTCCGCTTCTTCGTATTCCAACCCCACGTAGCCCCGGTAGCCCGCGTCGGCCAGCGCGCGGAGTTGACGGGCCAAATCGGCGGGTTCGGAGTCCTGGCCCACCGGCGTCACCATTTCCTTGATGTGGACATTCACGGCATAGGGCGCGAAGCGCTCGAAGGCGGCGTAGGGATCGTCCACATCGAAGTTGTCCGAGTCGAGGGTGAGGCCGAACCAGGGCGAGTCCGTGGCCTCGATCACGCGGCCGAGCCGGTCCGGGTCCCGGAGGTAGCCGTGGTTCTCCAGCGCCATGATGACCCCGTGGGCCGCGCCGATGGCGCAAACCGTTTCGAGATTGGCGATGATGTTCGCCACCGTTTCTTCCTCGCTGGCGTCCCCATCCGGCGTTCCCGCGAAGATGCGCATGGGCGCGGCGCCCAAGGTCTCGTAGCGCGCCGCCCAGGTTTCGATGTGGGCGAGCTCCTGCGCGGTGGCCTCGCTGTCCGGATCGTGGCAGAGGTTGTTCCGGATGCCGCCGCCCGCGATGGGCATGCCTTGGACGTGGCAATGGCGTTTCAGGTTCCGCAGATACCCGGCGTCCGGCGATTCGGGAAAGTAGTAGCTCGTCAGCTCCACGCCGCCAAAGCCCAATTCCGCGGCCCAATCCACGAAACCATGGAGATCCATGGCGCCGTCCGCGCCGTCGTCGGCGGTCAGGTATTGCCGCATGGAATAGGCCACGAGACTCAGTTTCAGCCGGGGATCGCCGGCCCGTTCAATGGGCGTCATGGCCATGGCGGAGCCCCCGGCCAAGGCGGCCACGGGGGCGCTGGCGGCCGCGGTCAGGAATCCACGCCGCGATAGATCCGATTTCATGTGCTCTCTCCTCCTTGTGTTGCAGTCCTGCTTCAGTTGGGCGGAACGGCGCGGAAAACGTCTACGCGCCTTCCTCTCCGGACGCGGTCAAGACGGCGAGGGCTTTGCGGCCCACGACAAAGCGGTTTTCGCTGGACACGGCGGGCGCGTCCTCGGCGGAGACGATGTCGTTGGGGCTGGGCCGCGCGGTGTTGATGCGCAAGCGCCATGGCTGTGGCGGCAGGAAGAACTCCCGCGCGACCAACGTGGGGTTAAACATCATATAGAGGCCCACGCCGTCGTTCTGCGACGGGTCAACCATGCAGGCCAAGCACAGCTCGGGATCCTCCCAGGCCAGCGGCGCGCCCCATGGATCGAACCAGGCCAAGTCAGGCTCCCCATTCACACCGCAGGGCGCGCCCGTGAAGTATTCCGTCCGGCGGAGGACGGGATGCTCCCGGCGGAAGCGGATCATGGCCTTCGTGAAACGGTGGATCTCGCTGTACCGGTCCATCAACCCCCAGTCGCACCAGGACGTAGGATTGTCCTGGCAGTAGGCGTTGTTGTTGCCCTCCTGCGTCCGGCCGAACTCATCGCCGCCCAAGAGCATGGGCGTGCCCAGCGCCAGGAACAGGGTGGCGAGGAAGTCCTTCTGCATCCGGGCCCGGAGTTCGTTCACCTCCGGGTCGTCCGTGTCGCCTTCGACGCCGCAGTTCCAGCTTATGTTGTGATCGGAGCCGTCGTTGTTGTTCTCGCCGTTCGCCTCGTTGTGTTTCTCGTTGTAGGAGACGAGATCCCGGAGGGTGAATCCGTCATGGGCCGTGACGAAGTTGATGCTGTTCTGCGGCGCCCGGTCGTGGGGCTGGTACAGCTCGGGACTGCCCGTCAGCCGCAGGGCGAAGTCGGCCTTGCTGCCCATGTCGCCCCGCCAGAACCGCCGGACGTCGTCGCGAAACCGGCCGTTCCAGTCCGCCCAGCGCGGCGTGCCAAAGGCGCCGACCTGATACGCGCCGCCCACATCCCACGCCTCCGCGATGAGCTTGACGCCCTGCAAGACCGGGTCTTCGGCAATGCGTTCGACAAGGGGACTGTTCTGTTGGAGGTGGCCGTCCTTACCACGGTTCATGACGCTGGCCAAGTCGAAGCGGAATCCATCCACCCGCAAATGCCGCGCCCAGCAGCGGAGGGACTCGACGATCAGCTCGCCCACGACGGGATGGGCGCACTTCACCGTGTTGCCGCAGCCCGTGTAATTGAGGTAGGCGCCCTTGCTGTCGAGGAGATAGTACAGGGCGTTGTCAATGCCCCGGAACGACTGAACAGGTCCGCCGGCGCCCCCTTCGGAGGTGTGGTTGTAGACGACATCCAACACGACTTCGAGGCCCTTGCGGTGCAGCGCGTCCACCATGGCCCGAAACTCGCTCCACTGCTCCCCTTCGCCGCCCTGGCTGGCGAAGCGTCCCGCTGGCGCGAAGAAGTTCAACGGACTGTAGCCCCAGTAATTCGTGAGATGCTCGCCGGTCAGCGGATTCTGCCGCTTCAGCACGGGCTCCCCGCACTCCTGCACGGGCAGCAACTCAATCGTGGTGACCCCAAGATCCTTGAAGTAGTCCGCCATTTCCGCCACGGCGCGGTACGTGCCGGGCTCCGCCGCCTCCGACGATGGATGCGCCGTCAATCCCTTGACGTGAGTCTCGTAGATAATCGCGTCTTCCGGCGCCACGCGGGGCCGCGAAGCGCCATCGGAAACGGGCGCGTCATGGGGGACCTGGCATTTGGGGAGCCCGCCTTCGCGGTTGTCGACAACGATGCGGGCATAGGGATCCACCAGGTAGCAATGGGGATCAAAGCGGTGGCCATGCCGGGGATCGTGAGGGCCATCGGCCCGGTAGCAATACAGGGCGCCGGGGCGCAAACCCTCCACGTGGACGCACCACACGTGGCCCATGCGGTGCGCCGCCGGATCCAGGGCGATCTCGCAATCCGGCGTCTTGTCCCGGACACCGCGAAACAGCGCGATCCACACCTGCGTGGCGCGGCTGGAATAGAGCGCGAAGTGAACGCCGTCCCCCCGCGCGACGGCGCCCAAGGGCATGGGCGCGCCCGGCCGCAGCCGGAGTTCGCCGTTCTCCTCCGGATCCTCGTTGAGGGCGTCTGACCGGTCCGTGCCCGAAGGAGCGCTTTCCATCAGCCCGGCGCGCCCTGCATCGAGGCATGGCCCTGTTCCAGCAAGGCCAGGGTCCAATCGAGATTGGTCACGATCTCGTCCACGGTCTGCACGGTTTCGCTCCAACAAAAGGCGCGGATGAGATGCCGGAGCAAATCGATGTGACACCACTCCGAGTGCGGCGTGACGACCCGGGTGCAATAGTGGCCGCGCTCGTCTTCGGACGGAGAAAAGGTGACGGCGTGATCGTTCAGGATGAACTCGCGCCGGTGCGCATTGGCGTCGTTGCTGTTGCTGACGTGGATCTGGCAGGCGATCTCCGCCTCTTGGTCCGAGCGCAAGGTGAAGCTGGCGCTGGCGCGGTTGCCGTCGAAGTCTGTTTCCGCGTTGGCGACGAACATGCCCGCCACGGGCTTGAGCCGATAGAGGAGGCTCAACGGATGTGGCGCCAGATCCATCCAAATCCGTTCGGGATCGGGATCCCGCCCCTTCGACGGCGTCTCGAAATGCGCCGTGAATCGCGTTACCGGCGCGGCCCCGTAGGTGTCCCGCCAGTCGCGCTTGATGGCGGGGGCCGCGAAGGCGTATTGCAGGCACACGCCGAGCCGCCGGTGTTTATCATGGGCGAGGTCGATGAGCGCCTCCGCTTCCGCCAGCAGGGCGTCCCGGGACTTGCCGGGCGCATAGACGAAGGGTTTCTCGCAGAGCACGTGGCAGCCTCTGTCCAGCGCCGTCCGGACGTGCTCCGCGTGTTGGGGGGCGGGCGAGCACACGTCCACGATGTCCGGATGCTCCGCCTCGATCATGGCTTCGAGGCTGGCGTAGGTGTTGCCGCCAAACTCGATGCTCTCGTGAAGCGCTTGTCCGGCTTCGCGCGCCGTCGCCTCCGACGAGCCCACGATGGCGCACACGTCCGCCCCCTCGACGGTCCACCATTTCGCGTGGTGCTTGCCTATGCCGCGGGCGCCCACGATGGCCACGCGGCTGCCGCTCCCCTTGTTCATCGCCATTCCTCTTCGTCCTCGTCGTCCCACGACAGGCGCCAGCTTTCCGCGGCCTCGTCCCAACTGAGCGGAAGCGGGCCTTCCATGGCCGCTTCCCGTTCCTCGTCTTCCCATTCGCGCATGAGCGCTTGGCCCTGCCGCCGCTTGCGCACATAGGCCCACACACACAGCAGCGCCATGAATTGAAAGAGAGTAAATCCTGACACAATCGAGGTGATCAGGGCAACTTGCCATAATGAACCATGCCACTGTTCCCACATCTCCGCGGGGGTCAGGCCGGTGTGGAGGTCCAGGGCTTCGTGAAAGGGCTTGTCTTCCAGATCCCGGATCATGTCCCAGAAAGCGGCGCCCATCACGCCTTGCAAGTGCCGCGTCATGGAGTGGCTCTGGGCGTAGATGTCGCCAAACTGCTTGCTGTCGGCCATGGCGAACACCACCGTGAGGTCCCGGTAGGAAAGGATCCGGCCCTCCGAGTACATCCGCGCAATGTGAAGCCGGCTGCGCCACTGGTATTCGCCGGCCAACGTCATGGCGACGCCTTCGTTGAGCCAACGGGGCAGGTTATTCAGATCCACGGTCCGCGCGAGCATGACGTGGACGAGTTCATGGCGGAGAATGTCCCCATACCGGCCCCGATCCAGAAGGAGGGGAGGAGCTTTCACGACGACGACGCCTTGCTCGGAGAAGGCGATGCCGCCCACTTGGGTCCGGGCGTGGACGCCCGCAAACCGGGCGAATTCGCCGTGGGACGCGGCGATGATGATCCGGATGGGCTCGTCTCCGGCGTTGAGATGCTCGGAGTAGCGTTCGAGCGCGTCCTCGAGGATGGTCAGGCTGCGTTCGGCGAGGTCGTGATCGTGGCCCGAGTGATACACGTGGAGCAGACCAGAGGTAAGCGTGAGGGGCTCGCCTTCGTCCGCCGCCGCCAGGCCGCCGCCAAGAAACGCCCACGCCAGAAAGAGCAAGGCGAGGGCCGCGAATGTGGCCCGTTTCACCATGAATCAACCGAATCTTCCGCCGGATCAGCCTCCATTGTCGTCGCGGCGCCGGCCGCGGCCGCTTCGCCCGCGCGCCGGAGCGCGTCGCCGATGATGTCTCCGCCGAGCGCCACCGTTACCGCTTCCCCGGCGTCCACGAAGGCCAACACGCCGAAGGGCGGGGTTATGCCGCGAATCTCCCGCAATCCCGCCGCGTACAACTGGATTTGCGCCTCGTAGCGGCCCAAATCCTCTGGGATTTCCCCGGTTTTGTAGTCGAGAATCACCCCATCCGGAAAGACGGCGTCCACGACGCCGGACAGGATCGCGCCGCCAATATTCAGCAGAAAGGGCGTCTCCCGCTCCACACCCGGTGTTTCGCGGAGGCGCCGGCCCCATTCGGAGGCCGCGAAGCGCTCCGCGGCTTCCGCCAGATCTTCCGTCAGCCCCGGCCGCCACGCCAACGGAATCCGCCGGGCGTCCAGCAACGCCGCCAGCCCGGGCGCCGCCAGGCTTTCGAAGTCCCATTGCTCGAAGAAAGCGTGCAAAAGAAGGCCCCGCTCCATGGCGTGCGGGGCGCCGGGCGTCCAAACGGGGGCCGCTACGTCCCCGGAAGCCGCGCCACGGGGCGCGCCGTCTC
>SLHB01000346.1 GCA_007136375.1 Candidatus Hydrogenedentota bacterium | reverse complement strand
GAGCTCACGATGACGGCCTTGCCCGCTTCCGCACGGCGTTGGATGCTTTCCTTCAGCGTGCGGATGCCCCGGGGATCGAGGCCCGTCATGGGTTCGTCGAAGAGGAAGACGGCTGGATCGTGGAGGCACGCGCAGCAGATGGCCGTCTTTTGGCGCATGCCCCTGGAGAGCTCTTGGGCGAGGGCGTCGCGCTTCGGCGTGAGTTCAAATTCTTCGAGGAGCGCGTCCCCCTCGGCCGCGAAGGTTTTCAAGCCATAGGCGGCGGCGGTGAATTGCAGGTGCTCCCAGACCGTGAGGGCGTCGAAGAGTTTGGGGTCGTCCGGGACATAGGCGAGACGGCGCTTGGCTTCGACGGGCTCTTGGACGACGTCGTGGCCGGCGATTCGGAGCACGCCCCGGGTGGGCGGGATGATCCCGCTCAACGCCCGCAATACCGTGGTTTTTCCCGCGCCGTTGGGCCCCAGCAGGCCCAGGATTTCGCCAGGGCGCACTTCGAAACTCAAGCCGTGAACCGCCGTTACGTCGCGGTATTGCTTGAGATAGTCCTGTACTTCTACAGCCGGATTATCCATGCTCGCCAGTAACGCGATTCCCTTCGGTTGCGTGCGGTCTCTCAATGGCTCCGCTAGCCCGGCGCGCGGACCACAATGGCGGAGTTACGATGAGCGCCGCTTCTTCTTGGTGGACTTGCTTCGCTTACCGCCGGACTTGCCCGCGCCTCCACGGCGCTTCTTTGGGGGTTCTCCGCCGTTGCTAGCCGGTTCGGCGCTGGTTTCGGGGGGATCCACGGCGTTTTCGCTGGCGTCCAGGGGAGTTGAATCCTCGGCGGACGCCGCCTTCGCGTCCTTGCTGTCACGGCCTTCCCCGCTAGGTTGTTTCGCCGGGCCGCCGGCAAGCTCCTCGAAGATCTTCGCGGCCGACTCCGCCGCGAGGCGAACGTGCCGCTCCAAGGCGTCGGGCTCGTGCGCCTCTTCCGCTCCCTCCGGCGCGGGCGCGCCGGCCGGAGCGTCCGTGGGCCGGGAGTCCTCATCCACGTCCACCGGGTCCGCCTCGTAGCTCTCGCTTTCCGGCGCGTACGGCTCCAGGGTCTCCGCCGGGTCCGTTGCGGGCTGGGTTTCCAACGGCGGCTCAACGGGCCCCGCGCCGGTCTCGCCAAGCTCGGCCTCCGCCGTGGGGGGCTCCGTGTCCGTCTCGGGCTCAGGCTCGGCTACTGGCGTCGCCGGTGGGGCTTCAGCGGGCGCCTCTTCCGCCTCGGGAAGGGGAGGCTCGGCCAACTCCTGGGATAGACCGGCGGACGGCGCCTCTTCTGTCGCCGCCGGTGGGGCTTCCGCGGGCGTTGCGTCCTTGAGCGGCAACGGCCCTTGAAGGGCAACGGGGATGGGCAACTGGATCGTCGCCGCAGCTGGCGCGCCTTCCGCCTGGGCTTCCTCCGCGTCCGCCGCGCGGGCCTCGTCTTCTTGCTCCAGCGCCGCGGGGATGGGATGCTTCCGCAGCCACTCGGCGATGGGTTCGCACACTTCGGCGGCGCCGTTCTTGGCGAAGGCGAGATCCACGTGGCTGTAGTCGGCGCTCGCGCCTTCGTCCTTGCCCAACATGAGCATCTGCTTGTCTTGGAGGGGCAGGCTTTCGAAGAAGCGGCGCGCCTCGGCGGGAGGGATGAGCGGATCGCTGACGCCGAAGACGGTGAACAGGGGCGTTCGCAACGAGGCGAGGGCTTCCTGCACGTCCACCTGGCCGTTCTGGATCCGCCACTCCTTGGTCACTGCCCAATCCTCCAAGGCCTTCGTGACGCGGGGCGGCAGCAGCTCAAAGATGTGGAAGAAGACGGGAGACGTGACGCCGGGATGGACGTTCCGCCAGTTGACGGGGAATAGCCGGAGCCGCAGCCGGAGGCGCGCCGTCCACAGGCAGATCATGCGCCCGAGAGGCAGGGCCACGGGGATGGTCCATCGCACAACGGTGCGCAGCACCCGCCGGCGGCGCAAACGGATTCCGTTAAACGTAACGGGCGAGCCTAGCGCTGTCACCGACGCCACATTGTCCGCCGCGCCGAGGGCGTGGAGGGCGTAGAAGACCATGCCGCCCATGCTGTGGCCCACCCAATGCACTTGCCCGAATCCCGTATGCCGCCGGATGTGGTCAATGGCGGCGGGGAGGTCTCCAAGGACGATGTCCTCGAAGGCGATGTCTTTCCAATAGCGCTCAAAGGGCGGCGCGCCGGTTCGGCAGGTCCGGTAATCCAGGACCCAAACGTCGTAACCGGCCTGGGCCAGGTTTTCGGCGAGGGATTCCCCTTTCGGCGCCATGAAATTCAGGTGATTGGCGAAGGCCCCGTGGCACAGCAGCACGGGCTCCCGGGGGCCGCCGCCGTTCGCCGGAGGAAGGTGGTGGAGGGCGATGCGCCAGAGGTCCGCGCACCGGACGGTATGCCGCTCGCATTCGGGCAGGGGCTCGGGGCAACGCTTGACGAGGCGCTTCCAGTAAGCCCATGTCAGAACGCTCAATACGCCAATCGCGCCGAGGACGGCGAGCACAACCAGAATCAGTGTATTCATCCGGACTTCCTTGCTCCGGCGTTGTCCGCAGCGCCGGCGAGATGGTGCTTCACTTTTTCCGCCAGCGCATGACTGACGCCGTTGACTTGGGCGATGGCGTCCACGGACGCCTGGCGCAAGTTCGCCACGGAGCCAAAGGTCGACAGGAGACGTTTTGCCCGTAGCGGTCCTACGCCGGGGATGCCCGTGAGCCGGGTGCTCACGGTGGCCTTTCCGCGCCGTTTCCGGTGATGCGTGTTGGCGAAACGATGCGCCTCGTCACGGATGCGCGCCAAGAGGTGAACGACGGGCGAATGCTGCTTTAGGACAATGGGATTCATCCGGCCCGGGACGAAAAAGCGCTCCGGGCTGTGGCCGCCGCTTTCCTGGGCCCGCGCTTTCGCGATGCCCGCCGCGGGCAGGTCTTCCAGGCCCAAGTCGGCGAGGACAGCTTCGGCGACGCCCAACTGGCCCTTGCCGCCGTCCACCAGGAGGAGGTCCGGCAGATCGCCTTCGCCGATGGCGCGCTTGTACCGGCGCATAAGGACCTCCCGCATCATCCCAAAATCGTCTTGGCCTTCGACATCCCGAATCGTATAATGGCGGTAGAGTTTCTTGTTTGGTTTGCCGCCTTCGAAGACGGCCATCGCGCCCACGGCCCCGCTGCCCTGGATCGTCGAGATGTCGAAGCATTCGATCCGGCGTGGGGCGCGGGGGAGGCGCAAGGCCTTCCGCACCTCCTCCAACAGGTCCTGGTTCGCCTGGGCGGCCAGGCGTTTCTCCTCGAAGCTGGACTGGGCGTTGCGCGCGGCCATGCTCACCAAGGCCCGCTTGTCGCCCCGTTGGGGGTGATGGATGGCGGTCTTCCCGCCCCGATGCTCTGACAAGATGTCCGCCAGCGTGTCCCAGTCTTCCGAGGGGAACGGCACAAGGATTTCGTCGGGGATCAAGGCGCCCTCGCTGTAGTACTGGAGCATGACCGAACTCAGCGCTTCCTCGGCGGGCATGTCGTTGAGCCGGAACGTGAACGACCGGCCTCCGAGAAGCTTGCCGTCCCGGAAGAACAGGACTTGGAACTCGCTGTACCGTCCGTGATGGTAAATGCCGAAGACGTCCATCTGCCTGCCGCCGGCCGCGCTCACCGTGCGTTGCCGCTCGAACGTGTGCTCCATGGCGTGCAACCGGTCCCGCAGAACGGCGGCCTTCTCGAACTCCAGGGCCTCGGCGTGGGCCTGAATCTGTCTGCGGAGACGCTCTTTCAGTTCTTTGCTGCGTCCCTCCACCGCGAGCTGGACCTGCTCCACCAACTCGCCGTAGGCGGCTTCATCACTGTAACCCACACAGGGCGCCACGCACTGACCCATCTGGTAGTACAAGCACGGACGGGAGCGATTGTTGAGCACGGAGTCGCTGCACGTGCGCAAGGGGAACACCCTCTGCAGGTGACGGAGCGTCTCGCGGACCGCGTTCGCGCTGGCGTAGGGGCCGTAATACTTTGCGCCGTCCTTGCGTACCTTGCGGGTGACCGTGAGCCGCGGATAAGCGTGATCCACGTTGAGCTTCAGGCTCACATAGGTCTTGTCATCCTTGAGCTGGACGTTGTAGCGGGGCTTGTGCTCCTTAATGAGACTGTTTTCTAGGAGCACCGCTTCTTTGTCCGTCATGGTTACCAGGAAGTCGATGCGCGCCACCCGTTTCATCAGGAACTTGACGCGGAAGCGCTCGTCCTGTTCGTTGATGTAGGATCGGATGCGGCTCCGAAGCTGGCGCGCCTTCCCGACGTACATGACCGCGCCGCCGCCGTCCCGCATGATGTAGCAGCCTGGCGCCGCGGGAACCTGGGCGAGGTCAAAGTGTTCCCGGAACGACTCGGGACTGTTGCGAATGGCGGGATCGGTGGCGAGATCCAACCGGCTCTGGGAGGCGATTTCCGGTACGCGTTCCATGCCGGGAGAATACCATATGGGTTGAATAGAAAGGAACGGGGCGTGCGTCCGCTTTCACCGCCCGAGGCCCGCGCCAACGCGCCCGGAGCCAGCGCATGATGCCGGCGGGCGTGGAGTCCCATGCAAGCCTTTTTTGCGGCGGCTTTCCCGGAACGTTATACTTTCGGGAGTATCCACCCGCCGCGAGACGCGGCCGCCAAGTGTTGTGACACGCGCCGCGGGGGAGGGAGCGCTGGCGCGATATCTGGGCGGCGTGCGTTGAACACCGCCCGCTGGGGGGACGTCGGCCGGAAGGAAGGCCATGCTGAAATCGCTTACCCGCGAGGCCGCGTATCACGAGCCAGACATACTCATGGTGCGGCGGATTGCGCCGCTGTGCCTGGCTCTATGGCTCATGGTCATGGCGGGCATCTATATATTCGATCCCGAACATTACGCCAATATATGGCTCGTCATCGGCGGACAGCTTATCGCCGGCCGGGCGTACGGCGTGAGCATGGGCGTGCGGGAGGAGTATCACCCGTTCTTCATTGTCCTGCAAGCGTCGTTCCAAGACATCATCACGCTCCTGCTGCTCTTCCCGATGATGGTCGTGGGGTACCGGAAGGCGGCCCGCATAAGCGTCATTGGGCCGTGCATCATGAACATCCGCGAGAAGGCGGAGCGGCAGCGGAAACGCATTCGCCCTTTGGGCGCTGTGGGCCTCGCATTCTTCGTCTTCCTGCCCATGTGGAGCACGGGCGTGTTGCCAGGCGGCATCGTCGGCCACCTCATCGGCATGCGCACGTCGCTCACGATATTTGCCGTGGCCGTGGGGAACACCCTCGCCGTGGTGACATGGATACTGCTCTTCGACTTGATGCGGGATTTCTCCGCGACCCTCGCGGAGTGGATGCCGTTCATCATTCTGGTGTCCGCCATTCTGGGCATCGCGGCCCTTCAGATCTTGCACCTGCGCAGAGTTTGGCGGAAGCGCCGGGCCCTGCGGCGGAAACAGTTGGAATGATTCGACGGATGACCCCGCTGGATCTACAGGGCCATATCAAGACGTTGAAGCCCGGTTTCGCCGGTTTCACGCGAACGCGGAAGGAGAATTGAATGGGTGACGTAGAGTTCCTGCCGCTGCTGATGCGGTGGATCCATGTTGTTTCCGCCATTGTGGCGGTGGGCGGCGCCACGTTCATGTGGCTGGTGTTGCACCCGGCGGCCGCGCGATATATCCCTGACGAGGAGGAGACGGGGGGCCGCTACTTCCGGGACGCGATTCGGCGGCGCTGGATGATCGTGATCCATGTCTGCATCGCGGGATTCCTCGTGAGCGGGTTCTACAACTTCTTTGCCGTAACCCTTCCAGAACACCAGGGGCAATGGCTGTACCACGCGCTGTTTGGGTTGAAGTTTCTTCTGTCGTTGCCGGTTTTCTTCCTCGCCATCGGCCTCAGCTCCACGCGCCCATGGGCCCAACGCTTTGCCGGCCGGCCCCGCACGTGGCTCGCGGCGCTCCTCGTCATGGCCTTCGCTGTCGTGTTGCTGGGCGGCTTCATGCGGATGATGCCCGGCGCCGAAGCCGATGACACCGTCACGCCCGTGGCGGACGTCGAGAGCATAGAGGATGAGGACGACGGTGACCCAGAGGACGACGAAGAGGACGAGGCCAACGGCTGATTGCCGCCATCCTGCAAAACAGCAGCGCCCGGCCCTGGCGTGGCGGCCGCCCTGGGCCGGGCGTTTCGTGTCGGCCTCAAAGGCCCCTTTGTGAGCGCCCTCTGCTACTCCGTGTGGCTGCGCTGCGCCAACTGCCGATCAATTATGAGGACTGCGCTGGGCGCGTCTCCCGCCATCCGCAACTGCTGCACCACCTCATCGGCTTGCGCTTCCTCCTCGACCTGTTCCGTCACGAACCATTGAAGAAATGCGTTCGTGGCGTGATCCTTCTCCTCAATCGCGAGATCAACAAGGCTGTGAATGCGGCGGGTGACGTCCCGTTCGTGGGCCAGCGCCGCCTCGAAGACGCTCAGCGGCGAGTCAAACTCGCTAGGAGGTTGGTCGATGGCGCCTAGAATGACCCGGCCGCCCGCATCGTTGATGTAATCGTAGAAACGCTGTGCGTGGTTCACTTCCTCATGGGCTTGCAGCTTGTTCCAATGGGCAAAACCCTTGAAATTCGCGTGGTCGAAATGCGCGGCCGCCGCCACGTAGTAGTACGCCGAGTACAGCTCATACGTGAGTTGCTCGTTGAGCGCGTTTTCCATCCTTGAGCTAAGCATCGCCTTCGATTCCTCCCGGCCCAACGGCCTTTCCAATCCCCGCGCCAACCACGAGGACACGCCCCCCTTCCCGAAACGTGAGGACACCGCGTTCGATCTCCCCCTTCGGTCTCTGCACAGTACCACCGCTCCGTCCCGTCCATCAACGCACGTGTCGCGGTTCACAGGCGAGGCGGCGCTTCATGGAGACGATACGGGCGCGGCGAAAACTCCTTTCCTTGGATATTCACGCCGGACCATATGGATCGGAACTCGTTCCCGGCCTTGGTGTTTAGATCTGATACCCATGCCTTCATGTGGTGTGCCGATTTACGCAACTTGCATCTATTGTCGGCAGGGAAACGGGATGTGTGCCGCGGAAGCGGTTGGAGAAGCGCTCCGCTCGCGGAGGAGAGGAGGTGATGTGTCCGCCCCGCCGTAAATGGGCGTGGCCGGACACACACCGTGCGGATTCAATGGCAGGAATGCCGGAAGGACGAAGTATGAGCAGGACGAAGCGCGGTTTTACCCTTATCGAGTTGCTTGTTGTGATTGCGATCATTGGGATTCTGGCGGCCATCTTGTTGCCCGCCTTGGCCCGGGCCCGGGAGGCGGCGCGCCGCGCTAGTTGCGCCAACAATCTCCGGCAATTCGGGACCATCTTCAAGATG
>SLHB01000281.1 GCA_007136375.1 Candidatus Hydrogenedentota bacterium | reverse complement strand
TGTCCGACGGCCTCTTTCTGGAATGCGCCCGGGAGGTCCACAAGGCCGAGGCGCCGGACATCAGTTACAACGAACTCATCATCGACAACGGCTGCATGCAACTCGTCCGCGATCCGGGCCAATTCGACGTGTTGTTGCTGGAAAATCTCTATGGCGACGTTATCAGCGACCTCTGCGCGGGCCTCGTCGGCGGCCTCGGCGTGGTGCCGGGCTCGAACATTGGCGACGAGTACGCGGTGTTCGAGGCGGTTCACGGCAGCGCCCCCGACATCGCGGGCCAGGGCCTGGCCAATCCGCTGGCCCTCATCATGAGCGGCGTCATGATGCTGAATCACTTGGGCGACCACGAACCCGCCAAGCGCATCAGAAACGCATATGACGCCGTGCTGGCCGAAGGCGACCCCCGCCACCTGACCCGGGACATCGGCGGCAGCGGCGGGACAAAGGATTTCACGGACGCGCTTGTCGCCCAACTCCAGTAGGGACCGCGCCGGGGGCCAGACGGCCGCCAGACCCGTTTCCAGCCATTTCTGGCTGGGGCACCATGGAATGACGCCCTTTTATGACCACATTCGAGGCGGTCTTGCTGGGAATTGTCCAGGGAATCTTCATGTTTTTCCCGGTCAGCTCCACCAGCCATTTGGCCCTCACCCAGCATTGGTTGATTCAACGGGGCGCGGAACTGCCCGCGCCGGAATCGGCCGAGATGATTCTCTTCGACCTTGTCGTCCACGTGGGCACCCTGGTCTCCATCGCGATCGTGCTCCGGCGCAGCATCGCGCATTACCTGCGGAGCCTGACCCGCGACGTGCTCGGCGGCGCGGACGCCGCGGCGCCCCTCCATCAGCGCCTGTACATTCGGCTCACCGCCTGGGGCCTCGCCGCCGTCTTCGTCACCGGCGTGGTGGGCCTGGCCCTCAAGGACGTGTTCGAACAGGTCTTCGCCCATCCGCTGGCCATGAGCGGGACCCTAACCCTCACGGGCGTGTTGCTCTATTGGACGGACACCTTCAAGCGGCAGCCCCGGGGATTGAAGCAGCTCTCGCTTTGGGTGGCCATCGTCATCGGCCTGGCCCAGGCGGCGGCGCTCATCCCCGGGTTGAGCCGGAGCGGTATGACCATCGCCTTCGGCCTCATCGTTGGACTCAAGCGGCGCTGGGCGGCGGAATTCAGTCTGTTCATCGCCTTTCCGACGATTATCGCGGCGACCGGCGTGCAGGCGTTGAGCGTGTTCCGCGACGAACTGCCCCGGCAGATCGGGGCTTGGCCCTTGTTCGTGGGCTTCGTGACAGCGGCCGTGGTGGGCGCGCTGGCCCTGACCTTGGTCCTCCACCTCCTGTACCGGGCCCGGTTCCGCTATTTCTCCTACTACGTGTGGCTCCTCGCGGCGGTTATCGCCATCGCGGCGCTGCTGGGCTATATGTAGGGGCTGGCCCGGCGGAAACGCGAAAACGCATCACCCAGATCAGCGAACGTGTTCACTTCGACTTGGAAAGATAGGACTCATGACGGCAAGCTACACGATTGCGGTATTGGAAGGCGACGGCATCGGCCCGGAGATCACCCGGGAAGCGGTCAAGGTGCTGAACGCCGTGGCGGCGCGGACGGGCGTCACCTTCGATCTCCAGTTCGCGCCCTTTGGCGGGCAAGCCTACTTCGACACGGGCAGCGCCTTCCCCGAGGAGACCAAGGCCCTCTGCGACAAGGCCGACGCCATCCTCAAGGGCCCCATCGGCCTGAGCCACGAGGCGTCCAAGCGCATCCCTGTGGAGGAGCAGCCGGAACGCGGCGCCCTCTTGCCCCTGCGCCGGCGCTACACGACCTACGCCAACTTCCGGCCCGTCTACCTGCCGCCGGAGCTCGCCCACTTCTCGCCCCTGAAGCCGAGCGTCGTGGAAGGGGGCATCGACATCATGATGATCCGCGAACTTGTGGGCGGCTTGTACTTCGGGTCCAAGGAGCAGGGCGTGGACGAGCAGGGACGGCGCTTTGTGAAGGAGACGCTGGAGTACGATGAAGATCAGATCCGCCGCATCCTCCACGTGGCCTTCGCCGAGGCCCGGCGGCGCAAGAAGGTCCTGCACAACATCCACAAGAGCAACGTCCTCATGTCCAGCGTGCTATGGAACGCCATCGTGGAGGAAACGGCGCAGGAGTACCCCGATGTGGAAGTCCGGCACGTTATCGTGGACGCGGCGGCCACGGCCCTGTGCTTGAATCCGCGCCAGTTCGATGTGATGGTCATGGAGAACATGTTTGGAGACATTCTCAGCGATCTCGGCGGCGGACTGCTCGGATCTCTCGGCCTGATGCCGTCGGCCTGCATCGGCGAGCGCAAGTCCTACTACGAGCCCTCCCACGGGTCCGCGCCGGACATCGCGGGCAAGGGCGTGGCGAACCCCTACTCCATGATCGGCTCGGTGGCCCTCATGCTCGAGAAGAGCTTCGGACTGGCGGAGGAGGCGGCCGTCATCTGGGACGCGATGCGCCGGGTCTTCGGCGAGGGGTACACCACGGCGGACCTGGGGGATCCCGATGGCAAGCACGCCGTCATCGAAACGGCCGCCTTCGGGGACAAGGTCGCGGAGGCAGTGAACGGGTAGACGCGGCGCAGCCAACCAGAGGAGGTTCCGCCCCATGAGCGGCAAGAAGAAGCGCAGACAGAACCGGCAGTCCGCCGGGGGTGCGGAAAGCGGGGCCCCGGCGGTTCCGCAACTCGACACCTCCTACCACATCTTCGCCCTCAGCCTTCAGACGCCCGTCATTTTGGGGCGCATCGTCCCGGAGCTGGATATTCTGAACCGGCCGCCGTTTGAGGGACGCGCCTACTGCTGTTGGTACACCGCCATGCTGGCCACCTACAGTGTGGTGCTGAACGTTGGGGACGATCCACAAACCATAGCGGTGATTACGGCGGAATTCGAGGCGCTAGCGGCGCAGCCCAACGTCAGCAACCCGGAAGCGCGCGCCGAGTTGCCCGCCCTGTTCCGGGATCTCCATGACGGCTGGGCCCGCCGCGCCCTCTTGGACAAGCCCGAGGAGGCGATCGAGTTCAGCGCCAGGTGGGTGCTCGACCAGTGGGCCAGCACGCCCGGCGCCACGGAGGAAGATATACAGGTGTTGCGGGGCGACCTGGCCGCCATCGCCGTGGAAGCCTTCCTGGGCCACTCGCTCAGGCCTGACCGCCCGTTTGACGCAAGAATCGACCATGCCTGGGCGCGCCTCATCGAAACCGGCGAAGTGGACGATCCTCGGAATCCCAACGTGGATCCTCTGGACGGGTACGCTGCAGCCGTGAGCTTGTGCGCCGTGGAGATCGGCATGGAAGTCGCTCGCGAACTTTTGGAAGCGGGTTTTGAGGAGATAGAAGACGAACTCGAAGGGGACGAGGACGGCAGCCAGCGGTAAGCCCCCTGCGTCACGCGAACGCGTCAGAACCCGTCGCCGAAACGCGGCGCCCGTCCGTTCCGCGCGCCCAAGGCGGTGAGCAACACACGGCGGACGCGCTCCAAACTCGCGGCGGCGGCCCGCCGCTGCAAGAGTCCGCTGTCCGGCGGGGCCCCGGTCTCCCAATGAACCGTCTCCTCCGGCGTGACGAAACAGCCATGGTTCACCCCCGTGGCGGGGTCGTGGACCGTGGCGAGGCCACAGTCCGCGCTCCAACGCTCCCGCGCCTCTTCGGCCAGGGCGGCCGCGGCGGCTTCGGGCGTGGGCGCGGCATGGGCCCGCGGGTACACCGCGCCCCCAACGAGCGCCTTGCTTCCGCAAGCAGTGAACCGCTGGGCGAGGAGCCCGCCCGTGGGGCCTTCCGCCAAGGCGAGCGTCCAGCCAAGCTGGCCCAACAAGCCATCCACCACTCCTTCCAACGTGTCTTCCTCCACTCCCATCACGAGATCTTGAAGGCGTTCCCGCAGCGTGGCCTCCACGCCCGCGATGGCGGCGGCGGCCTCTTCCTCGTTCGCCGCTCGGGCCGTAATTCGGATGCGCACGGCCTCCGGCGACGCCAGCACGCCCACCGTGGGATTCTGTTGCGTGCGAATGAGGTCGCCAATCCAATCATCGACACGGGACTCGCCCACGCCCGAGACCTTGAGCACGCGGGAACGCAAGACCTCGCCCAACGCAAAGCGCTGGCGCAGCCAGGGGATGACGTGGTCTTCCGTCATACGGTAGAGCTCCCGGGGCACGCCCGGCATCGCGATGATGACGCCCCGGGGGTCTTCCGCGATGAAGCCTGAGGCGGTGCCGATGGCGTTTGGGATAGGCTCCGCCCCGGCGGGCGTCCACGCCTGCTTCTTGTTGTTCTCTCCGAGGGGCCGGCGCATCCGGGCGAACCGCTCCGTCAACGCGTCGAGCAAGTCTTGCCGCAACTCCAGCGGCCGGCCGAGCACGGCGGCGACGGCCTCCCGGGTCAGGTCATCCTCGGTCGGACCAAGCCCGCCGGAGGTGAGGACGGCGTCGGCGCGGCCCAACGCTTCCTCTAGAACCGCGCCGAGGCGCTCCAGGTTGTCCCCCACCGTGGTCTTCCGGTAGAGCGGAATACCGTGGCGCGCGAGGGTCTCGCCCAGGAAGCGGGCGTTCGTGTCCGTGTTTTGCCCGAGCAATAGCTCCGAACCTATCATGACGATTTCCGCGCGCATGGACGGGGACGGGACTCCTTTCCGTGTAAGCGGGGATCGGCGGCGGCGCGCAACGGGAAAGACGGGGCGGCGCATGGCCGGGGAGCATCGTATCACTCCGGCCCGGAGAAACCCAACTCCCCGCCGCGCGGACATGAGAAGCCCCCGCCCTCTCCTGAAGCATAGGGAAGGCGGGGGCTTCGGAACCGGACCTCCAAAGGGTCACGGCCGCTTGGGCTTACTCCAGGCCGTAGATCTCCCGGAACGAAGTCTCGGGATACTCGTCCACGATGTCGCCGTCTTCGCTAATCACCAGGAAGTGCTGGTGCGGCCCGTGTATCGTGGCGATGATCGCATGGCGCACGCTGGCGAACTTGTTCATGTACCACTCATCCTGGCTGTCGCCGGAACGCGTACCCACGCCCCAGGCGCCGTCCCCGAGATAGACGATGCCGTCCTTGGCGATTTCGCCGCCGCGGATGGGGTGAGTGCGCTTGTAGGTGTGATCATGGTTCTCAAAGGCCACCCGGACGCCATACTCGTCGAAGAGGGGAACCCACTGTTCACGCACACGCGTCTGCACGCCGCCGTCATAGCTGCGGTGGGACGGGTAGGCCGGGACATGGTAGTTGGGGAACACATGGGGCACGTCTTGCCGCTCCTGGAGCGCCTGCTCCAGCCATTCCGTCTGCTCCCCCTCAATGGGGTTCGCATGGTCCGAATCCAACAAGACGATGCTCAGGTAGTCCCCAAAGTCCATGGCCCCGTACCCAGGTTGGCCGGGAAAGGCGAAAAGCGCGAAGAAATACGGGGCGATATCCGCGCGCCACTCATCAGTCTGCTCGTAGTCGTCGTGATTGTAATAGTAGCCGTTAACGACTTCGTGATTGCCGATGCCCGCCAAGACGGGAATCACCCGGCCGTCCTTCGTAACGAGTTGCTTCATGGCCTCGAACCACTCTTCCCAGCGGTAGAGCCGGTCTTCCCGGCCGTCCGCGTAGGCGAGGTCGCCGCCCCAGGTGACAAAGTCCACATCGAACCGGGCGGCTTGCGCGTTGGTGTTCTCCATCCATTCTTGATTGTGCCGCGTGTCGCCGCCCGCGGCGAAACGGACGGGCTGGTCCACGATGTTCTCCGGCATGGTGCGGAAGGCATAGGTCACCGAATCATCGCCGAGACGGAACTCGTAGCGCGTCCCCGGCTCCAATCCGGTCAGCTCCACCCGGTGGATCGTCCGCTCCGAGAAGGGAAACGCATGGGTTTCTCCCGTGGCCTCGGAGAACTCCCAGTCGCCCGCTTGGCGGTACTGCACGGCCGTCTCCCGATCCTCGTAGGTGTTCCAGTCGATTGTCATGGTCGTCAGCGGGTCCTGTTGCCACGTCAGGAGCATGCCCGCCGGATCGTACTTTCCGTCGTCCGTGAACTCGCTTGGCCGTTCTTCCTCGTCAGCCGCGGCCACGGCGCCGCCAAACATCACGGCCACCCCCAACACAAGCAGACTCACTCGCCATGTCACACGCATTGCGACCCTCCTTTGGTTCGTTGCCTCACTGTGCCTTCTTCCGGCGCCCAGGGCGCGCGCCCTGGGCGCAAGACCAATTTCATCATATCGTAACGGGCGGCGGAGAACCAAGGAAAGTGGAACTTCCGCCACGCCCGGGGTATAAATGTACTTCTAGTTGTATTGTTTGCACAGGAAGGAGGTAATAACAAAACGATATAAGCTAAATTTGTCGCTGTCAGCGCGATGAGGGGGAGGCGAGCCGCGCGGACGCGGCCACGAAGGGGGTAGCGTGAAACAATCGAAACCCTATGACTTCGATGCAGGAGGGAGACGTAATGCCAGTTCGTTCGAAACGCGGCTTTACCCTGATAGAATTGCTTGTGGTGATCGCCATCATCGGCATTCTAGCGGCGATTCTTCTGCCGGCGCTCGCGCGGGCCCGGGAGGCGGCGCGGCGCGCGTCGTGCGCCAACAATCTGCGCCAGTTCGGCACCATTTTCAAGATGTACGCCAACGAAACGCGGGGCGAGTATTTTCCCCTGGGACAAGCGCACTTCGACGGCGGCCACCAGGAGGCTGGCTTTCGCGGGGAGCACCTTCATCCCGACTATTGGACGGACATCAACCTGAAGGTCTGCCCGTCGGATTCCCGTGGGGCTCAGCCCCGGGGCTACGAGGACGACTTGCAGGCGCAATTCCGAGACATTGTCCAGTGTCAGCAGGCTCAGGGCGTGCAAGGCGACTGGTGGGCTCAGCAAGTGCTAGCCACGTTCTTGGCCAAGCCCATCTCGTATTACTATGTACCGCACGCCACGCGAAGCATGAGCGAGCTCATGGACGTGCTCCACTTGAACGCGGCGTGGTCCTACACGGCGAGTTACGCTGGCATTGACGAAGGCGATCCCCGCCGGTTCGGACTTGATGGAAGCCAACTGTACGACACGTACTGCGCCCCGGACGGTTGGCAGCGAATTCGCTACTACCCACGTTACCGCGATGCCGACATCAACATTCCGGACCGGCCCTCGGCGAATGTCACGTCAGGCTGGTCGGGCGAGATTCCGGGCGGCATGGCCTCGTTCCCGCTGGACGACGACGGCTCATACTTGTCTGGAAGTTATCCGCGCCTGCGCGAAGGCATTGAGCGGTTCTTCATCACGGACATCAACAACCCCGGAGCGGGGGCCGAGGCTCAGAGTTCGATCGCGGTGATGTTCGATGCGTGGAGCACGGGCCAGCAGGCCGGCGTGGTTCCGGGCCGGGCGGATGAACCCGGCATGCTGAATTTCAACCATAGTCCAGGCGGCGCCAACGTGTTGC
>SLHB01000021.1 GCA_007136375.1 Candidatus Hydrogenedentota bacterium | reverse complement strand
CTCCCCTTAGAGCGCCTGCGTTGAACAGTTTTGCCTTGTTACCCAGCCGAACCGTTTGTTACACTCCGCAGTCATGAAACGGGACTTCGACATCATCGTAGTGGGCGCGGGCCACGCTGGCGTGGAGGCGGCGTTGGCGTCGGCGCGTTCGGGCTACGCCACCCTCTTAGCCACACAGAAGCTGGACGCCATCGCCAAGATGCCGTGCAACCCGGCCATCGGCGGGATCGCCAAGGGGCAACTGGTCCGGGAAATCGACGCCATGGGGGGCGAAATGGGCCGGTGTATCGACCGGACGGGCATTCAGTACAAGATGCTGAACCGGTCCAAGGGCCCAGCCGTGCATTCGCCCAGGGCGCAGGCCGATAGCGACGCCTACCAGAGGGACATGCAGCGCGTCTGCGAAGGGCAGCCCGACCTCACCCTCCTGGAGACCGAGGTGGAGAACATGGTGGTCCGGAGCGGCGCGGTCCACGCCATCCGTACCGCTAGCGGACAGGAGATTAGCGCCCGGGCGATCATCATTTGTACGGGCACCTTTCTCGGGGGCCGCCTGCACCTGGGCATGGAGACCACGGCGGGCGGGCGCACGGGCGAAATGCCCGCGAACGCCTTGACGGGAACGTACCACGCCTCGGGCTTTACCGTGCGCCGCATGAAGACGGGAACCTGTCCCCGCCTTCACCGGGACTCCCTCAACACGGACATGCTTGAGGCCCAGGGCGGCGACCCGGATCCCCGGCCTTTCAGCTTTTCCACGCCGCTCGAAGGCTTCAACCCCAACCGTATTCAGTGCTGGCTCACGGCGACGACGGCGAAGACCCACGCGATTATCGAGGCGAACCTGGACCAATCACCACTGTACGCCGGGGTGATCGAAGGTATTGGCCCGCGCTACTGCCCGAGCATCGAAGACAAGATCGTCCGTTTTCCGGAAAAGAACACCCACCGCATCTTCCTGGAGCCAGAAGGCCTGAACACGCCTTTGGTGTACGTGAACGGCTTGTCTACGAGCTTACCGGAGGACGTGCAGCGAGCCATGGTCAATAGCGTGCCCGGCCTGGAGCGCGCCGAGATCGTGCGGCCCGGATACGCCGTGGAGTATGACTTCATTCCCCCGACCCAACTCAAGCCGACGCTTGAGACGAAGGCCGTTAGCGGCTTGTTCCACGCCGGCCAGATCAACGGGACATCGGGATACGAGGAGGCCGCTGGCCAGGGGCTCTTCGCCGCATTGAACGCCATGCGCCTGTTAGAGGGCCAAGAGCCCCTGTACATCCCCCGGAGCGAGGCGTATCTCGGCGTGATGGTGGACGACTTGGTCACCCTAGGGGTGATCGAGCCATACCGCCTCTTCACCTCACGCGCGGAATATCGACTGCTTTTACGCCACGACAACGCGGATGCGCGGATGGCCCGCTATGGGATCGCGGGAGACGCCTTCGTGGCGGGCGTCCGCCGCAAGGAAGAGCTTGTCCAGCAAGAGATCATGCGCCTTGAACTGGCCAGGGTGAGCGCCACGGCGGAGGTCAACGCCGCCCTTTCAGAGCGGGGCGTGGCGCCCATTCAGGAATCTCAATCCGCCGCGCAACTCTTGCGCCGTCCGGAGATGAGCATCGAGGCCCTTCATGAACTGGCGCCGCCGCCCGAACCGCTCCCGTGGGAAGCGCGGGAGCAGGTTAGCATCCGCGTAAAGTACCAGGGATACATTGAGCGGCAGGAGCGCGATTTGGCAAAGTTCCGAAAGGCCGAGAACACGCGCATCCCAGAAGACCTCGATTACGACGCGATTCCGGGCTTACCCGCGGAAAGCCGGGAGCGCCTCAAAACCATCCGGCCAGTCAATTTCGGACAAGCCAGCCGCATCTCGGGGGTGCGCGCCGCCGACGTCGCCGTGCTCCACATCTACGCCGAGAAGCAACGCCGGAGCCGGGACGCCGAACGGCCCGCCAGCGCTTGATCCTTCGCGCTGTGATCGCTGACGCGGGCGCAACCCCGTCAGTTCACATAAACGCAACGTATGAAGGGGGATTCCACCACGCCCCCTCATGCACGGAAGGAGAAGCCCACTGGGCTCCATCAACGCCAGCCGGTAGACGATGGGCGGCCGGGGAGCCCAACATGCAGCAAGACTGAACCAATGCGGAACGAGGGAGACGCCAGGCCACCAGCGCGTTCGCGCGCGAAAGAACGCAAGAGAGCGTGAAAGTGCGTGTTGACCGCGTTGGGGCGCGTCAAGAAGCGGAGGGAATGCACTCATGAACGAAGAGAAGCAAGGCCTAGGCCCGGAATCTCACGAATCCGTCCCCGACCCCAACGACTGGGGCCTGATCATTAACCCCTTCGTCTATGGGGTCGCATCGGTTCTCATCCTGATCCTCATCGCCATGGGCATCATCATGCCGGATCGGATGGAAACCGTTGTAACTAACATCCAGGCCTTCCTCGCCGAATACTTCGGCTGGTTCTACATCATGACCGTGGCCGGGATTCTCGGCTTCGTTATCTGGCTCGCATTCAGCCGATTCGGAAGCATCGTCCTCGGCCCAAACGACAGTGAACCAGCCTACAACTATTTCACCTGGTTCACCATGTTGTTCAGCGCCGGGATGGGCATCGGGCTCCTCTTCTACAGCGTGGCGGAGCCCCTGACGCATTTCAGCGCGCCTCCCATTCTCCCCCATGGCTACACGCGCGAAGCGGCGCAGCAGTCCTTCAATCTGACCTACTTCCATTGGGGCATTCACCCCTGGGCGGTCTACTGCTTGGTCGGCGTCACGCTGGCCTATTTCGGATTCCGCCGGGGTCAACCCTTGACGATTCGCAGCGCCTTCTATCCTCTTCTCGGCGAGCGTGTCCACGGGACCGCGGGCAACATCATCGACGTTGTGGCCGTCGTCAGCACCCTCTTTGGCGTAGCCACCTCCCTGGGCCTTGGCGTCATCCAGGTCAATCGCGGCCTCTCATACGCCTTCGCGGACTACGGCTTCGAATTGAGCGTCGGGCCAGGCGTTCAAATCATCCTCATCGCGCTCATCACGGCGGGCGCCACCATTTCCGTGGTGCTCGGTCTCGACGTCGGCATCCGGCGTTTGAGCGAGTGGAACATCTCCGTCGCCGTCGTCATGGCCATTGTGCTCCTGCTCATCGGCCCCACCCTGTTCATCTTCAACATTTTCGTGCAGAACCTTGGTTATTATGTCCAGAATATCATTGAAACCACGATGTGGACGGCCACTTACCAGGACAAGGAGTGGCTATCGGACTGGACGATCTTCTATTGGGCGTGGTGGATCGCTTGGTCGCCATTCGTGGGGATGTTCATCGCGCGCATTTCCCGGGGCCGGACCATCCGGGAGTTCATCGCCGGCGCCATGCTAGCGCCTACGTTGGCGACGTTCGCTTGGATGAGCATCTTCGGCGGCAGCGCCATCTATGTGGAAATGTTTGGCGACCCAGAGATCGGCCTCGGAGAGCAGGTGGTGCAAGACGTGGACGTGGCCCTGTTCGCCCTCTTCGAGCAGTTTCCCTTCCATCAGGTCACCTGGATCATCGCCATTGTCCTCATCATCGGCTTCTTCATCACCTCATCCGACTCCGCGTCCATGGTGGTGAGCATCCTGACCGCTGGCGGCCACCCGGAGCCGCCCACGGTGCAGCGGGTATACTGGGCCGTGTTGGAGGGGTCCGTGGCCGCTATACTCCTGTGGGTCGGCGGTTTGGCCGCGCTGCAAACCGGCGCGATTACGACAGGGCTCCCCCTTGCGATTGTCCTTGTGCTCATGACGGTCAGCTTGTACAAGGGGCTGAAGCAAGAACGCGCGGTTCGGCTCGTGCCCATGTTCACACCGCCGGAAGAGAGCTACCTGTCAAGCACCGCCACCGACGAGGACACGACAAGCAGCGACGACGAGGAGGACGAGCCCCGGTAGACACGGTGTGAGCAGCTGAAGCGAACCATACCGCAAGCGATCTTCGGGGATATTGTGGCCCGTGGCCTTCGGACGGGAGACCGTCCATGGGCCACGGGCCCGCGCCGCAAACGGAATTTGCATCGAGCGCCATCCGTTTGGTCAAATAATGGACTATCACACAGGCGGCAGCCCTAAGCGCCTCTTGGGGCGCGGGGACTCCGCCGATCAATCGCCATTATAGAGGAGCGCTTGCGTGACCAAATCAACCAGACACTGGGACCCGTGGGCCGCGCCGACCCTCGGGCTATGGTACGTCTTTCTGGTTGCGGGACTTTTTCCGGAAGCCGTCTTCTACGTCCTGCGGGATGCCGGTAACGTAGTTACGCAAACCGCCATGGTCAATTCGCCATGGGTCATTACCGTGGCGTTCGCTTCATATTTCGCTTATTTCGCCTTCCATGCCGCCCTGGATGGAGGCGCGAACCGCCACGCCGCCGAAGGACGGGCCGTACAGACGGGCCTCATCGCCATGGTGGCCTTCCTGCCCCTGGGCATTGGGCTGATCCTGGAAACCCAACTCATGCTGAACCCGGTGGACCGCATGATTGTCTACATCGTGCTCCCTCCGAAACTTCTGGCTTGGTTGTACCTCCTTGGTCTGATCATGCGCTTCTACATTGCGGGCAACCGCGAAGTCTTCGCCCGCATGTGGTGTGTGTTTCCGAGCGCCAAGCCGAGTGGAGACGCTTCCGCGGCGCCTACTGGAGAGACGGACGCTTCGCCTACGCCAGCCCCGGACCAACGGCAGACGCCCTCCGCCGCGCCGCCCGACCACTCCACCGCTTACTCCGGCAAATAGGCCTGCGGCGCCAATTCCCTCGGGCGTCGCCCCCTGTTAGGCCAGCCCCATTCCGCCGAATACTTGACAGTCGCGGTCCGCTCCACGGCCTTTGATCCCGCGGCGGCGCCGCACCCTCTGCGTTTCTCCCCCGAACACGTCAGTTTTCGCCCTCATCTGCCGAAAATAAGGTTGGTACGCCGCTTGCTTCTTGGACTGAGCATCCGCTCCCCGGGAGCGGCCCACGGCCCCATGCCAGAAACGGACGCGCGGCATGGCGGCGCGCCCGCTGGGGCGCCGCCGCGTCACTGAGCGAACCCAGCAGAGGATAAACTACCTTATGCCCACTTTTAGCTATGTCGCCCGGACCCGGGCTGGAACGCGCCAAAAGGGGACCGCTTCGGCGGAAACGCGACAAGCGCTGATGCAGACGCTACAGCGCCGCGGCCTCACACCCGACGAAATCAAGGAACAGCAGGGGGCCGGCGTGTTCGCCGCCCTGAAATCCGGCAAGAAGAGCGCGAAGGTCAAGGCCACCGAGGTCATGATCTTCACGCGGCAGTTGAGCACCATCGTGAACGCCGGCCTGCCCCTCCTCCAGGGCCTGGACATCCTAGCCGAGCAAACGGACGACGCGCGATTCGCGAAAGTCATTCGTGATATAGGCCAGGGCGTCGAGGCGGGCGAGACCTTTTCCGAAGCGTTGAAGAACTACCCTCGCGTCTTCTCCGGTCTCTATGTCAGCATGGTTCGCGCCGGCGAAGCCAGCGGCGACCTCGACGGCGTGCTCAACCAGCTTGCCGACTACATGGAGGCCATGGCCGACCTGCGCCGGCGCATTCGATCGGCGATGACCTATCCGGTGGTCGCCTTCAGCATGATTCTGTTGATCGCCGCGGGCTTGATCATCTGGGTTGTTCCGCAGTTCGCCGAGATCTTTGCGAACTTCGATCAACAGCTTCCCGGGCCTACCCTGGCGCTGATCGCGGTCAGCGAAATCCTGCGGAGTTGGCAAGCCCTCTTTGGCGTCGCCGGCGCCGCCGCTGTCGTGGTCGCCGTCCGGTTCTACCGGGAAACAGAGCACGGCCGCTACAACATCGACGCCCTCATGTTACGGCTGCCCGTGTTCGGGAAACTCCTGCGCAAGGTGGCGATCAGCCGCTTTACCCGGACGCTGAGCACGCTCACCCGCAGCGGCGTCGCCATCCTGAGCGCGTTGGAAATCGCGGAGCGCACCGCGGGCAACGAAGTCTACGCCAAGGTCATCCGGGAAGCGGGCGACTGTGTCCGCAACGGCGAGACGCTGGCCGCTCCTCTGGCCCGCAGCGCGGAGTTTCCGTCCATGGTGACCCGCATGATCGGGGTCGGCGAGAAGACAGGCGCCCTCGAAACGATGCTGCACAAGATCTCGACCTTCTATGATTCGGAGGTGAAAGCCACCGTCGATGGTCTGACCAGCCTCATCGAGCCCATTCTTATCCTGCTCATGGGCGTCGTGGTGGGCAGCATCGTGGTGGCCCTTTTCCTCCCCATCCTGCAACTTTCGAGCCTGGTGTAATCACCGGTACGTTATTCTACGAGGGGCGCGCCGGTTCACGCTGGCGCGCCCCTATTGCCGTCCCTGCAGCGCGCTGGACAAGATTGGCCTACGTCACCTTGACTCCCGGGAAGGTTCCACGGCGTGGGAAAAGGCTTCCCGCACTTTCGCGTAGATGCCGCCGAAGGCGCCGTTGCTAAGAATGAGCACCACGTCCCCCGGCGCCGTTTCCCGGGCGAGCGCGTCCACCAAGGCGTCCACGTCATCCGCGAACCCGGCCCGCAGCCCCCGCTCCTCCAAGGCGCGCGCCAGGCGCGCCCGGTCCAGCCGTGTGGCTTCGGGCAAGGCGGCGCCCCGGTACAAAGGCCCCGCCCAGGCGCAATCCGCTTCGCTCAACGCATCGGTGAGCGTATCCTGAAACCGGTTGGTGACGGTGGTGTTCGAGCGCGGCTCGAAGAGCGCCCAAAGGCGCCGCCCCGGCCAACGCTCCCGGGCCGCGCGAATGACGCCGCCGATGGCCGTGGGGTGGTGGGCGAAATCGTCCACGAAGGTGATCCCGCAGGCTTCGTGAAACACCTCCATACGCCGCCGCACACCCCGAAAGGTCCTTAAGGCTTCGGCGACCCCCTCCGCCGATGCGCCATGGATCCGCGCAAGGGCGGCGGCGGCCACGGCGTTGCGCCCGTTGTGGATTCCGCTTAATGGAACGGCGGCCGAAAGCTCCTTGCTCCTTTTGTAGCACACCGTTAGGTCCATTCCCCCGTCGCACGGCGTCATTTCTCCCCGCCAATCCGCCTCCGCATCGAAGCCATAGGTGTGCGCTGTCCCATAGGCGGCGTCCCGCAGCGCCATGGCGCCAGGGTCGTCCGCGCAGAGCACCGTATGGCCCGATGGAGGCGTCTGCCGGAGCATGAACCGGAACGCTTGTTGAATCGCCGCCAAGTCGGGATAGATATCGCCGTGGTCAAACTCCACGGAAGTGATCAGGACGGTCTCCGGCAGGTAATGAAAGAACTTCCCCCGCTTGTCAAAAAAGGCGGAATCGTATTCATCCCCTTCGATTACAAACAGACCACCCTCCCTCCCCAAGCGCGAGGAATGCGGCAGGTTCAAAGGCTGGCCGCCGATGAGATACCCCGGGGCGAGGCCACAGGTCTCCATAACGTGCGCGGTGAG
>SLHB01000054.1 GCA_007136375.1 Candidatus Hydrogenedentota bacterium | reverse complement strand
GCGCCCTGGGTGGTGGGCCGCTATCTTTTCGACAAACCGCGCGGCGTCCTCTATGATCTGGTCCGGTCCGAAAACGTTTGGGAGCGCCGGACGGCCATCGTGAGCACGGCCTACTTCATCCGGCAAGGCGAAACGGACGACACCTTCCGCATCGCGGAGATGTTGCTGGCCGATGACCACGATCTGATTCATAAGGCCGCCGGAGGATGGCTGCGCGAGGCGGGCAAGCAGGACCGGCCGCGGCTGCTGGCGTTTCTGGAGCGGCGCGCGCCGGAAATGCCCCGCACCATGCTGCGGTACGCAATGGAGCATCTGGACAAGGACCAGCGGGAACAGTACCGCAAGATGAAACGCTCCGAATGATCCCCGCCGCGCGGCGGCTGGACGAAGCAACCAACGCAAGGGAGAAACTCATGGAAACAGGATGGCGCCTCCACGGCATATCCCTCGGGCTACTCATTCTCCGGGTGGGCATGGGAGCCTACCTATTCACCCACGGCTGGCCCAAGCTGCAGATGCTTCTGGCGGGCGAAGGCGGACAATTCGCGGACCCCATGGGCGTGGGGCCGACGGCGAGCCTGTTTCTCATCATGTCCGCTGAAGTGTTCTGCGCGGCGCTCGTCATCGTAGGACTCGGCACGCGCTTCTTCGCCATTCCCATCGTCATCGGCATGGGCGTCGCGGCCTTCGTGGCTCACGGCGACGATCCCTGGACCATGGGCGCGGCCGCGGAACTGTACGCGGCGGGCGAGGCGGACTCCTGGGCGAGCAAAGAGCCGGCGTTGTTGTACTTCATCCCCTTCGCGGCGCTGATCTTCACGGGCCCGGGCCGCTTTTCCTTGGACACGGTGATTTCCGTCTTGTGGCGGGGCCGGCAAGGCGACGCGCCGCAAGAGGAGGAGTAGTCCGCATCGCTTGGACAGCCCCAGCGGCGGAAACAGCATGATGAGAGCGCGGATCTCCGTTATCACCTTAGGCGTTGACGATCTTCAACGGGCAGTGGCCTTCTACCGCGACGGCCTTGGCTTTCCTACGGACGGCATTGTGGGAACCGAGTTCGAACACGGCGCGGTCGCCTTTTTCGATCTCCGCGCGGGACTCAGGCTGGCGCTCTGGCCGCGGGACAGCATCGCCCACGACACGGGCTTGCCGCGAAGCCCTGCCGCGCCGACGGCGCTCACCCTCGGGTACAATACAGCGTGCAAGGACGAGGTTGACGCCGTGATGGAGCAGGCCCAGGCGGCGGGCGCCGCCATCGTGAAGCCGGCGCAGAACACGTTCTGGGGCGGATACGCGGGATACTTCCAGGATCCGGATGAACATGTGTGGGAAGTTGTCTGGAATCCCCAACTTCCGCCGGGGGATTGAGGGCGAACCGCCATTCGTTCGCAAGGGGCCTCGAAACAGGCCTGAGCATGGCGCACGGGAGCGCTTCATTCAAGCGATTTCGGAAACATCAGCGGACCCATGAACGCCGCGCCGCCACGCCAAGCTACAGTCTTTACGCCGCCGCGCCGAAGGAGGGAAACACGGATGTCCCACCCCCCCAAGGACGCCTGCGCCCGCCCGCATGCGGACTGCTGAAGCTGCCCGGAACAGCATGGAGCCACCCTGTTGACGCCCCGGCTCCCACTGATGGACAACGGGGTCACGTCAAGGCCCATGCCGGGGCGCTGGAGAATGTGACAGTTTGGAGGTCCAAGCAATGGCGGAACAGCCAACGTACGAGGAGCTGGAGCGGCAGCTTCAGGAGCTAAAGAAGCGCGAGACCGAGCGCCAGGAAACGGAGCGCAGGCTTTACGACGAAATCTGCCGTGGGCGCACGCTAATAGAACAATCGCGGGATGGAATCCTCATTATCACGGAAGATTGCAAGGTCTACGACACCAATAAGCGGTTCGCTGACATGCTCGGCTACTCCCCCGAAGAGATGTTCGAACTCCACGTGTGGGATTGGGACGCCCTGTTCAGCAAGGAACAGATCCTCGAAATGGTGAAGACGGTCGGCAAGTCTGGCGATCGCTTTGAGACGCAACACCGCCGGAAGGACGGTGCCGTTCTTGATATGGAGATCACCACCAACGGCTCCGTCTACGACGGGCGGAAGTTTATCTTCTGCATATGCCGGGACATCACCGAACGGAAGCGCTTGGAGGCGGAACAGGCCCGGCTCATAGAGGAGCTTCGGCAGGCCATGGCGGAGATCCGGACCCTGAAGGGGTTCCTCCCCATATGCTGTCATTGCAAGAAAATCCGGGCGGATAACGGATATTGGGAACAAGTCGACGTCTACATCCGGCAACACCTGGGAACCGAATTCACCCACGGCTTCTGCCCGGAGTGCGCGAAGCGGCATTATCCGGACTGGCTCGCCGACGCCAAGTAGCGCGAGCGGCGGAAAACCTGGTACGGCCAGAGGGGGTCAATTTCCTACAAGACGCGGCGCGCAACTTGGGGGTATTCTTGCCGCTGTTCCGGGAATCCGAATCAGAAAGGATACAGCCCATGAGCACGCGCGAGCTCTTTGCCTATCTGGTGGTGAACGACGCGGCCCAAGCGATAGCCTTCTACGGAGCGGCGTTCGGCGCGCGGGAGAAGTTCCGCCTGGCCGAGCCCAGCGGCCGCGTCGGCCACGCGGAACTCGACTTTGGCGGGACCACCCTGATGCTCGCGGATGAATTCCCCGAGTACGACGTCCGCGGCCCCCAAACGCCCGGCCAAACCGGAGTGACCATCCACCTTCATGTGGACGACGCCGACGCCACCATCCGGCGCGCGGTGGACGCGGGCGCCACGCTGACACAAGAGCCCAAGGACCATTTCTACGGCGAGCGGTCCGGGACCGTTGTCGATCCTTTCGGCCATCGCTGGACCATTGGCCACGCCATCGAGGACGTGTCCCCCGGCGAGATGCAGCGCCGGTACACGGCGCTTCTTGGGAATGCGTGAGAACGAGACCGCCGGGGATGACGGCTCCCGCGCGGCCGTTGACGCCATCTACCGGGACGAGTCACGCCGCGTCCTCGCCACGCTCATCCGCCTCTTAGGAGACTTCGAGCGGGCGGAGGAGGCGCTGCACGAGGCCTTCGCCGCCGCCGTGGCGCAATGGCCGCGCCAAGGCGTTCCCGCGAATCCCCGGGCGTGGCTCGTATCCGCGGGCCGGTTCAAGGCCATCGACGCCATGCGCCGGCGCGCCCGCTTTGACGCCTCGCAAGCGGAATTGGCCGCGCGCTTCGAGGACGCCCATGTGGATCCCTCGGAATGGGACGACGAGCGGGTCGCCGACGATCATCTCCGGTTGATCTTCACGTGCTGCCATCCCGCGTTGCCCGCGGATGGGCGCATCGCCTTGACGCTGCGGGAAGTGTGCGGCCTCACGACGGAGGAGATCGCCCGGGCCTTTCTCACGGCGCCCTCCACGGTGGCCCAGCGCATCGTCCGCGCGAAGCGTAAGATCCGCGACGCGGGCATCCCCTACGAGGCGCCCCCTCCCCCTGAACTGCCGGATCGGCTGGACGCGGTGCTCCGGGTAATCTACTTGGTCTTTAACGAAGGGTATTCCGCGTCGGCGGGCGACACGCTCACCCGGGGCCATCTTGCCCTGGAGGCGATTCGGCTGGGCCGCATCCTCGCCGATCTGATGCCCGACCCGGAGGTCTTGGGACTGCTCGCGTTGATGCTCCTCCACGAATCGCGCCGGGCCGCGCGGGCCACGCCAGAGGGGGATCTCATCCTTCTGGAGGACCAGGACCGGGCGTTGTGGGATCAAGATAAGATCGCGGAAGGCCTCGCTCTGGTGGAGCGGGCTTTGGTGTCCCGCCGGTTTGGGGCCTACACCCTGCAAGCGGCCATCGCGGCCACGCACGCCGAAGCCGGTGAACCCGCCGCCACGGACTGGGCGCGCATCGTAGCGTTGTACGATGTCCTCCTGCGGGCCGACCCCTCCCCCGTCATCGAACTCAACCGTGCCGCCGCCGTCGCCATGCGCGACGGCCCGGAGGAAGGCCTTGCCCTTGTCGACGCCCTGCTGGAACGGGGGGAGCTCACGGAGTACCACCTTGCCCACGCGGCCCGGGCCGACTTCTGCCGGCGTCTGGGCCGGACCGAGGAGGCGCGGGCGGCCTATGAGCGCGCCTTGGCGTTGGCGCAGCAAGAGCCGGAGCGGCGGTTCTTGCGGAAGCGCATCGACGAGCTGGGCGGCTGAGACGGAGAGGCCACCCCTCCGCGGGGCCGATCACCTTCCCGCCGGAGGAGGCGGCGTGGCGGCGCGGAGATGTTGGCCATGGCCGCCGTAGGCGTAGGCCGGGCGTCCGCCCAATGTAAAGGCGGCGGCGGGCCCGGGGAACGGCGCGGCGGGCCTGCGGTCGCTCCAGAGTATCTCGCCTTCCGCGGATAGGCCAAGCATGGCGTGAGGGTGGACCGGCTGCGCGAAGACGAGGGCCGCCCCGTAGGTAAGTACGGCGGGCGCGCCGCTCCCCGCCGCGTCCACGGTCCATAGCACGGTCAGCGCGCGGCTTAGCCCATACACGGCGCTGGGCGTGGCGGCCACAAGCGCCAGCTCCGTCTCCGGATCGCCGACGCCGTCGCCAGGGACCAACGCTACGCCGAGGACCGGTTCGCCACAGGGCAGGGAGCGCGCGGCGGCCGGCTCGCCATCGGCGGCGCGCCAGGCCTGAAGCCGCCCATCCTCGGCCCCGGCCAACACCGCCGCTTCGCCGCCGGCGCTAACGAAGGACGCAACGGGAGCCATGGACGGCGCCGCGGAGAGTCCCTGGGTCCACTCCGTCTCCCCCAAGCCGTTGACCACGGTGAGCGCGCCCTGTCCTCCAACACCGTGGGCGATGGCCAAGCGATCCAGCCCGTCTCCGGCCTCCGCGGGAACGGCGCCCAGACGGACCACCCCCGGGCCCGCGTCCCGCCGCCACAACACGGACCCATCGGACAAGAGGGCCCACACGCCTTCACCGGGGACCGCCGCGGCCAGCTCCGTTCCCGGATATCCGTGAAGCCGCGCCGTCACGGCGGAGATCGCGCCGGGGGCCTCGCGGCCCTCCACGTCCAACGCCGTCTCCCATAGGGGCGCCCCGTCCGGCGCCAGGGCCCAGATCCGCGCGCGGTGATCGATGAGCAGAATCTGATCGCCGCCGCTAGCGCTCTGGCCAATGATCGGCGCCGTGGCGAAGCGGGTTTGCGCGTGACGGCGCCACAACAGGGCGCCGTTGGGCGCGACGCAGGCTGCCGTTCCACCGAGGCTCGCCGCGAGAATGACCTCTCGCCCCCCCTCCAGGACCGCCGTGATCGGCGGCGCGGCCATGGGCCCCGCCATGGCCAGGCGCCAGGGTTCGGCGGGCTGAGGATCCAGGGTGAAGCTCCGCGTGACGGTCCCGCCGCCTTCCAGAATCGCGGTGAGCCGCACGGACACGGGGCCCGGACGCCGCTCCGGGAAACGCAAGACGGCGGGCGCGCTTAGGCTGTCGCCCGGGGCGAGATCGAAGGGCGCGCCATCCGGCGAGACGCTCCCGCCTATCGGCGCGAGGGCGTCGAGTTCGCCGCGCAGCCGGAAGTTCGTGCGGTTGACGACGCCGTAGGCGATGCTGTTCGGCGCGGCGCCAGGGGGAACGGCGGGGCCTGCGTCCAGCCAAAGCATGGCGGGCCAGGCGGCGTCTTGCGCGGGGAGGCGCGTGATGGCGACGGGGCCGTCGCGGGGCTCGATTTCGACGCGGCCCTCCTCGGGCTGGAGGTAGGCCACATCTCCAACCTCCAAATCCCATACGGGCACGGCGCGGCGCCGGTTCTCGAGGACATGGGATTGCGCCAGCCCATTCCACAGCATCACCTGGGCGCCTTCTGGGCCCAAACCGATAAAGCCGTCCGCGCCCGCGAACCCGTGGGCTCCCACCCGCGCGCCTCCGTGGAGGGGCGTGCGCAACCGCAGCCGTCCCTCTAAGTCTTCGAGCAATCGCAGGGGAAAACGCTCCGGTCCGGCGTCCGTGTCGGTTGGCTCGGACGACTCCCCCCGCTCTTCGGCAAGATCTTCCAACAGATCCGGCCAGGACTCCACCTGAATCCACGTGTAGTGACTGGAATACGCGGCGGACACGGTCAGGGGCAACAGAAAGGGCGGGTTGGCGTGACCGGGGTCGAAGCGGGGATCCCGGCGTTCGCCCCGGGGCAGATCGTCCGGCCCGGCGCGGAGTTGAAGCGATACGCCGCCGCGCCGCTCCCAGAGCCGCCAATTCGCAGGGGAGAAGTGCAACCCCAGAAGGTTCCGCGCGCGCCGGGTCAGGGTTTCGGCGTAGCCCGCCGTCAGGCCGCCGCGGGGCGTGTCGAGGACGAGTTGGATCCGCCCATCGCCCGTCCGGCCGAGCCCAGCGGCCAGCCCTTCCATAAACCGGAACCACAGGGGCCCTGCGAGCAGGGGATCGCTCCCGAGGACGGCGACCTCGCACGTGGGATAGGCTTCGAGCGCCGCCGTCATCGCGTCCCGGCCCGCGCGGTAGGCCCGTTCCGCAAGGGCCGCCCGGTCCTGCCCCTCCGGCCCGTCATACCCGTCCCACAGGTAATCATGGACAAGGCTTTCCGGCGCGGATTCGATGACCAATCCGGCGTAGCCCGTGGCTCTGGCGTGGGCCGCCGCGCCGCCCATGAGGCGCGCCAAGGCCTCCACGCCCGCGGCGGAGGCGTAGGGACCTTCCTCCATTTCCACGTCCACGAAGAGGAACGAGCGGGCGATCCCCGCTTCCCGGAGACGGGTCACGGCCTCCCTTTCCCCGGCGTCCGGCCCATCCTCTCCTTCGCCGGGCCGGTACGGAAAGACGAAGCCTTCCACCCCCGCATCCGCCCACACATCCACGGTCCGCGCGGCGGTATCCGGGGAGAAGGGGACGGGCAGAATGGATGAAGGCAACGCGGCTGGCGGCGGAGGCGCCGCCGCGCTCCAGCCTCCTAAGATGAGCATGGCCACGGCGAGAGCGCCGCGCATGAAACCTGCCTCCTGGCTGACTCGGCTGGCCGCCACGGGAGCTCCGTGGACGCGCCTTTCAGTCTACCAGGGCCGATTCATCCGCTCAACGGGCCGGCGCCGCCACGCCGTGCGTCTAGGCTTGGACGTCGGTCAGCCGCGTGACGTTCTGCGCCTGGGGCCCCTTCGGGCTGTCAAAAAGCTCGAAAGCCACTTCCTCGCCTTGGCGGAGCGTGCGGAAACCGTCCATCCGGATGGCCGTATGATGGACAAACACGTCCTGCAGTTCGTCCTTGGCGATGAAACCGTAGCCTTTTTGGTCGTTGAACCACTTGACTACGCCCCGCATTTGCTGGTTGGCATGCTCGTCAGACACCGTACAGCCTCCTGCACATTCATGCCCCACCCCACACGGGGACCGCCGTGGACGGGACGGGGCGTCGCTCCCCTGTTTTGCCACTGCTGGCGGCTTTAGTATACGGAGACTCTACGAATTATGTCAACTCGGCCTTCCTCGTG
>SLHB01000347.1 GCA_007136375.1 Candidatus Hydrogenedentota bacterium | reverse complement strand
GGCCTTCGCGGGCGGCGCGCTCAACCTAAATTTCCTTGTAAATCACCGCAGACTCGGCCCCGTTATCCGAGAACACCTCAACGAACAGGAGGTGTTCGCCGGCAATCCCATGGTGGAGTGGGACGCGGCCGGCCTGGAGGAGGTCCGGCCGGGCCGCTTGCGCATGGACGGCCGCCTGGCCTTTGACAGCGGGGCCGTGGCGCGGCGGGACGAGCGTTGGGGTGGTCCCCGGCCGAACAGCGCGCTGCCTTGGAGCGGCGGACATTTTCTGGAGGTTTTGCTGAACAACCAGCAAGGCGCCGTGTACGCGTACGCGGGCACATTGGCGGCCCAGGGCGGGATGGAAGGCGATCCCATTCTGGAGATCGGCCTTGAGACCTTGTCGGGCCTTAAGTACATCCACGCGACGGCGGACTACATCAGCGGGACGGACCTGGCCATCGAGCTGCGCCTCGAGTGCGACCCGGAACAGGGCACGGGAACGCCCCACTCCATGCAGTTCGTCCTCGACATGCTATACAACGATCTGCGGCGCAATCTGGCGAGTCAATACAATGCGCTGCTGCAAGGATCGAGCGAGATCGACGGGTTCACCGTGAGGGGGGTGTATACGCTAGAGAACTTCCATCATGTCTTCTTGGAGCAGCCGCCGGGAACGCCGTCTCCCGCGCCTGCTCCACCAGACGGCGATCCCGCCTGGTAGCTAGAGCTGGTCTTAGGGCAAAGTTATAGCCGGATGCGCCCGTCCAGGGCGTGGCTGAGGGTGGCGTCGTCGGCGTACTCCAGCCCGCCGCCCATGGGCACGCCGTGAGCGATCCGGGAGACGGCGACGCCTTTCGCGGTGATAAGCTTTCCGAGGTAGTGGGCCGTCGCCTCCCCCTCGGCCGTCGCGTTCGTGGCGATGATGACCTCTTCCACGGACTCGTGATCCAGCCGGTGCAAGAGATGCTCCACGGTGAGCTCATCGGGTCCAATGCCTTCAAGAGGGTTCAAGGCGCCGTGCAGCACATGATATCCCCCCCGGAATCCCCGCCCTTTTTCAATGGCGATGGCGCCAGCGGGACGCTCCACCACGCAGATGAGCGAATGGTCCCGGGCGGGATCCGCGCAGACCGCGCAGGGATCGCCTTCGGTCAGGTCGCAACAGCGTGAGCACGTGGTGATGCGCCGCCGCGCCTGGGCGATGGCGTCGCCAAGGGCCGCGGCTTCTTCCGCGGGCGCGGTCAGAATGTGAAGAGCCAAGCGCTCGGCGCTCCGCCGTCCAATGCCCGGAAGCTGACGGAACGCGTCCACGAGGCGCTCCATGGCCGGGGCGTTTAGGAGCATCCGCCAGACCTAGCCTTGGTTGGCGGGCGCGGTCATCTGCTCGCGAATCCCTTCCCACTCGTGAAGCTTCGCCTGCCGGGTCAGCACGTCGACCCGGTCCAAGAAGATAAGGCCGTTGAGGTGGTCCAGCTCATGCTGGATGATGCGGGCGAGCAGCCCTTCCGCACGGAAGTCCAGTTGCTTCCCCCGTTCATCGAGGGCTTGCACGCGCACCCGGGAGGCCCGTACGACGTTGGTGTAGACCCTCGGGAGGCTGAGGCATCCCTCCTCCCCTTCTTCCTCGCCCTCCGACTCCACAATGACGGGATTCACAAGGCACATCTCGTTGCCTTCGGGGTCTCCAAGAACGAACATGCGGCGCGAAACGCCTATTTGCGGGGCGGCAAGGCCCAATCCTTCGTAGGCGTACATGGTGGCAAACATGTCTTCAACGAGGGCGGCCACTTCCGGCCCCACCGATTCGTAGGGTTTCGCGACCGCTTGCAGCGGCTCGCTGGGGTATAGCACGAGCTTACGGATACCCATTGTCTTAATCTACTCCTTGGGGGCTCAACCCCCTGAAGCGCCCGGGGCCGTATCCGCGCGGATGCTTCTCGCCATTTGCCGTATCGTCCCGAGATGGTGCGCGGCGTGGGGCGCCATCGCCAGGGCGCCGGTCAGTTTCATGGGGTCGGACCAGTCTTCGTCTTCGTTCGCCAAGGCTTCGGCGACCCCGCCGTATTCGCGGCGCAAGGCGCCCCGCAAGGCGTCCCATTCCCCTTCGGTCACCTCGTTCACCGTCCAGCTTCCGGACCAGTCGGGGTTCCAGGGATGCCCCTGGACGACGGCGTTGACGTTCGCCAGGGACCAGCGCAGATGCTCGGTGTGAGCGGCCACGCTCGGACCTCCGCCGGGGCCAGGCCGGGACGCCTCTTCCGCGGTGAGGTTGTCCAGCGTCCCAAACACGCCCTGGTTGGGCTCATTGTTCACGAACCAGGTGGCGGGCCCTTGCGCGCCTTCATAGGCTTCCTGGAACAAGTCCCGCGCGATCGAGACTACGGTATGAAGTGTAACTGGATTCATGCCGTGGCGCCTCCCGGGCCGCCTGCCCATCGTTACGCCCCTTGGGACCAGCGGGACGCTCCGCCGCGCCAAGCCCCATGAGACGCGTCACCATCATCGCTGTTTCACTACATTCGCCAGCCTGGCGTTTCAAAGTCCGGCTGCCGCTATTGGACGCGCTCCACGCGGGCCGTGGGCACGCCGCCGGTGTCGCGGTCCGCGGCCGGTGTGTCCCTGGGGTCCATAACGAAGGCCCGCCCTGCCTCATGGGGGCCACGCGCCTCAAGGGGGCCGGGCGTCTCCGGCGCCTCGACATCCGGATCCAGCCGGATGAGCAGGGGCTGCAACGGCTGCAGGACCCGGGGGAAACGCACTTCCCCGCCCCGCAACAGGTCGCGTCCACCAGCCACCCGTCCGTACAAGCGCGCCGTCACGGGCGCCTGCCGGAGGTTAATCACGTACAAGTAATGATTACCCTCGTGTTCGACGTAGCGCGAACGAACGCCTTCCAAGGGATACCCAAACCGGTTTACCAGCCGAACTACTGACGGCAGATGACCCTCCGCGTACGCGGCGTCCATGGCGTGCAGGTAGTTCGTGGGCGTATCCGTGCCTCGCAACACATACGTGTGCCGTGTGGCGCGGAGGGAATCCGCCCGGGATTGGCCGCTCGCGTCATAGGGAATCAGGCGGCCCGTACGCACGACCATGTTGCCGGCTTCGACGAAGGATTCTATGGCCGCGAAGGCGTCGTTGGACACGGCCAAGGCCTGCGGAATAATCAGCACCTGGACGTCGTCCAAATCCCCATCGACACACTGTGACTCTGAAATGAAGCGTACATTATACCCATAAAACGAAGCGCCGTCAAAGGCCCGCAAGGCCGAGGGCAGATAGGGGTCGCCGTCCTGAAAGACCTGGGAAGGCGCGCTCCAAAGTATGGCCACTTCGGCCGGGGCCCGTTGGAAGGCCTCCACAATCTCGGCCGCGCGGTTGAGCTCCAGCGTAGCCGCGGCGGCGCCCTCCAAAAGCCTGGGCCGGCCGAGCAAGCCATAGCCGCCCTCGGGGCCGGTCGCCTCCCAGGAGGTCAGCGCGGCGCCGGACATGCCCGACATGACGCTCTCCCACAGGGCGGCGCGGCCGTAAGCCCGGGGATTGCCTTGCTTTAGGGGCGCGTCGTAGGGCATGAGCTCAAGACGCGTGTTCAGGACCGGCGCGTTCGGCGCGAGCGACCGCAATAGCGCGAACAACGCGTGGGAGTCAGGGTAATTGAGGGCGAAGTCGGGGTGCTCCATGGAGTGGCCGGCCTCTACCCCGGTGATCCCGGTCATGTCCGCGAGCCCCCCCCGGTCCAGTCCCCGGCGCGCCTCGCCCAGCTCAAAGACATCGCCAGGAAATGTCCAATACAGCGGCATTTCCGGAGCGGCCCGCCGCAGCCCGGTTCGAAGCTGCTCGAATCTCCGGGTGATGTGGTCCACATAGAACGTCTGAAGATCATACTGATAGACGGGCCGGTCCCAATCCCAGCGGATGCTCACATCGTCAAACGTGGCCAAGCGCGTGGTCCACGCCCAGTTCATGTCATGGCGTGTGCCGTAGCGATCCTGGACATATTCTAGGAAGTCATCGGCGAGCTCGCTATCTTCGGGCTCCGGGGCGGTGCGCACCCGCACCCCGATGCTCGACAACGCGGGATGCGCCCGCGTCTCCGCGCCCAGGCGTTCCACGGCTCCGACGATCTCGTCCACCGCGCCCGTGGTGAAAGGCTCGCCCTCTCCGCTCCGGGTCCCGGAGGAAAGCAGCAGCGACGCGAAAACGCCGCTGTCCCAGGCGGTGTCCAACATACCGAGGAACCGGCCGGCGGCGGCGCGTTGCACGGTGGCGTGCCCGAGGAGAAAGTTGAAACTATAGTCTTCCAGCACGTCGGGGAGATTCGGACTTTCCGCGTCCACGCGCAACCCGATGGGAAAGACGGGGCGTCCGCCCGATCGGAAATGGCCGTCCCTCGCCTCCAGGCTGTCCCAGCCCCTAGGCGGGACGCCCAGCCCCCGTTCGGGATGGAGCGCGGCCATCAACAGCTCGCCGCGGGTGAGGCTCAGGGCCTCCCCGACATATTGGAGGAGAAACCCCGCGTGGACCTCGTCCCCCTCTTCCGCCTGACGGCCGGCGAGGGCCAACGTGTCCATTACAATGCGCATGCGCATCTGGGCGTATGGGACAGCGCGGCCCTGCCGCACGACGCGGTCCACGTGTTCCCTGAGGTCTTCGGCCTGCGCGCTCAACGCCGCGTGGCGCGCCCGCAGACCGCCAACCGCCAGATTGTGCACGCTGACCTCTTTCCAAGCGACAGTGTCGCCAGGATGCACGGCCAACTCTAGGCGCGCGGTGTAGAGTCCGGGCTCCAGCGCCGATACATCCCAAATGAATTGTACAGGATTCGCGCCTTCCCGGATGCGGAGGGGCACCGCCGCTTGATACGCAAGGGCGCCGTCCTCCCGGCTCACGCGCAACCGCGCCTCGGCCGCGTCATACACTTCGGCGCTGTGGACTTCGCATTCGAGCACAAGGGGCTCGTGAACAGGATGCTCGCGGGGATAGGCCACGTCAATGCCGGTCCCCGGAATCTCGTGGGCCGCTCCTCCCGTCAGGTGCATCACGGCGGGTTGACCGCCGTAGCCGGTCTCCGCGTCAGCGGCGGCGGATAGCGCGAACAAACCAACGCACGCAAACACGCGAAGGGCGCCGCCACGCGCGGACACGCGCAAAGCGACAAGGAAAGGTGGGCCGATACGCGCCATGAGAATGGGTCTCCTTGCCATATACAAGAGGAATGTCGGGGCCCGTGAAGCCCTCATTCTAGAACTGTCCGCGCCTGGAGTCAAAGTGGACAACGCCCCTGGGGCGCCGGCAGTTGACCGCGGCCTCGGCGACTCTGCCGTCGCCCGCGCGTTGGGTTGCCGGTTGCGGCGGCCACGGGATAGTTATATTGTTTTGCATACTAAGCGCATCACATTGTCTGCCGCGTCTACACAGAGGCTGTTATGAACCAAGCCTTCAACGGTATCATTAATTACAAGCGGATTTGGTGACGAGCCCCATCCCACCGGCCTCGAGTACGGAACTTTTTGGAACGGCCAGGGATAAATGTGGGCGATGGTAGTCCGTGGGGTACTGTATATGGACAAGCTGACGACGATATGGCGTCCGTGCGCCTGTGGGCGGCGCGGCATCCCAGGCCGGGTGTGTGCCTGGTCTCGGCCGACAGCGAGGCCAAGGGCTTTTGACAACGCCGCCGGAGAATCGCTATTCTTTAAGCGATTCCCTAGCGGTATCCCTGGCCAACTATCAGCCCCATCAGACAGGCCGCCCCCTAAAGAAAACTCGAATTACGCACACAACACATGAAAACGCCAGGAGGAACCCGCCATGAAGCTTAGTATCCTAGCGATTGCGGCCGCTTTTGCATTAGCGGCCTTCGCTGGCGCCGCCACGGCGGACACGCACAGCATCCCCGATGACGACATCGACGCGCGGATGATTTTCCACGGAAGCCCAAGTGGATTCTCGAACGCCGGAGAAGTGGACCTACAAACTGTGGTCTACGCCACCGACGCGTACAAGGAAATCGAGCGCGGAAGAATCGAGCGCGGCACAGGGACCTACTGGATCCGCATGGAGCAGGCCACGTCGCAAGCTCACCGAGCGATCGCCAAGACAGCCGAGGAAGAAGAGTTGGACCTCGTCGTCATGAAGGGCTACCTGGAGGACATTGACGAGTCCATCCCTGTGAAAGATATCACGGATTCTGTCGTCAGTAAGTTAGAAGATGGCTAACCCAGGGCGGCATTTCACGGACACCATCGCAAACTAAAGCGGGAACCACTATGAATATCAAAGGATTGTTTAAGTTCACGGCGTCAGCGGCTCTGGCGGGGGCGGTGCTCATGGGGTGCGTATCCGTGCCGCACGGCCCCCGGTCTACTTCGCCCGAGGCGGGCATGCCATCGGCGGGCCACCGGGCCCAGGATTCCCAAGCGGCCCGCAAAGAGGTCGAGCAGGCCCGTCACTTGTCGGAGACAGGGAATCCCTCGTCGATGATCCCCCGCTTGATGCACACTATACAAAAGTATCCCCGAACAGACGCCTCCTCCGACGCCCGCTATTTGCTCGGGGAGACCTATTACCATATCGGCAGCTATCGTGAAGCAACGCGAATGTTTTCCGAGTATTTGGCCTACGCGCCCGACGGCCCTTACGCCGTTGACGCCCGCTACTATCTCAACCGCATCCGTGACGAGATGGAGGAGCGGTACGTCTCTCCGGAGGAGCTGGACAACCGTCTTCGGAACCTTCTTGGCGAGCTTGAGCAGGAGCCCGACGATCTAGAGAACCGGCTCAACCTAGCGGACACCTTGTGGCAGCGCGGAAACTACGACGAGGCGGGCCGGGTTTATTTCGAGATTGTGGAGGATTTTCCCCGGTTCGAACACGACGAGACGATTGCGAACCGCATTGAGCTGACGCCGGATGGGCGATATGTCACGCTCTCTCCGTCAGAAGTGACCCAGCGGGAAATCGGGCAACGTCCGGTGGAGATCCTGAACCTTAGCGGCTTCCGCTCCGGGCAGGATTTGCTCACGCGCGACGCGCGCTACTACGTCGTTTCGGGTCAAGCCTTGAACCGGAGCGATGAGCCCGTTCACGGCGTACGGGTGCACGTGTCCATATACCGGTTCGGCAACGTGGTGTACGACACCGACACCGTCAACTTGGGCCGCATGGAGCCGGGCGAACGCCGCGACTTCAGCGTACGGTTCAGCAATTTCGAGTATATCGAGAACATCCACCGGCAAGAAGCGCGGGTCGCTTTCGAGCGATAACCGCTGCGCGCCACAGTGGATGAGTGGCCGACGCATGCCGGCCGAACACGCCAGCAGTTTGTGTAGCGCGTTCGGAGCCGCCTAGGAATTGGGCCGACCTCCCGAATGCCAGGCGGAGCGGCGCGCAAACCGGAGTCCAACGGATCCCGGGGGTTGTACATGACACGATACGCGGCAGTTGTAGCGAGCGTGGCGTTGGTTTGGTGTGGGATGTCCGCCGGACAGGCCTACAACGAACCTCCGGAACAGGTGAACGTTTCGGT
>SLHB01000155.1 GCA_007136375.1 Candidatus Hydrogenedentota bacterium | reverse complement strand
AGCTCGCTCACGATCACCGATGTGACCACGGACGACGCGGGCACGTACTACGTGGTCGTCGACGACGACCGGGACGACACGCCCGTCGAGTCTTCTCATGTCCAGCTTGATGTGTGGGAGAACCTGCCGGTTGGCGGCGCCACGGGACTTCTCATCCTTGGCGGCGCGCTGGCGGCGGCCGCCCTTGGCGCGGGCCGTATGAAACGCCGCGCCTAAGGCGGGCCCAGGGGCATTTGGACAAAGGCGGCGCCATCCTCATCGGAGTCAGTGAGTATGGAGCCGCCAAGGACGCAAGTCCTCCAAAGGCTCCGGCGGGTTGTTTCGGAAGGGACCGTGGACCGCTCACCCCCCGCGGCCGGACGAAACGGCCCCACGCGAAGCATTGAGGCGGCGCGGGCCGACAGAGGCCCGTGGCGCATGGCAGGCGCCCGGTCTGGGTTCACCTTCGAACCCGGGCCGGGCGCCGTGCTGTTTCAAGGCGGCCGTTGCGTTGTCCCGGATCTCCTGTATATCCTTGACCGGCCAAGAGAATTCCGCTTCCATGGGTCTTGAATGTCCAGCGGACCGAGCCAAGACTCGGACTCAACGGGGCCAAAGCCCATGGGGATTCGCAAGCACCGACTGAAGGAGAACCAACCCTATGAAGCCAGCATTGCTTTCCACGGCCGCCGCCGTACTGGCCTTTGGCGCGGTAGCGTTTGCCGGAACCCCGGCGTGGGCCGAGGACGCGTGGGTGACCTATGAGGGCGCGGAGGGACCGGGCGCCGGTCAACACATCGTGTTCGTATCCGGCGATCAGCTCTACCGGTCTGAAGAATCCTTCCCCCAAATCGCCCGGATCCTTGCGGAACGCCACGGATTCACCTGCACCGTCCTGTTTCCGGTGGATCCGGAGACCGGCCTCATCAACCCCAACGCGGACACCAACATCCCCGGTTTGGAGGCCTTGGAGGCGGCGGACTTGATGATCATCGCCGCGCGCTACCGCAACCTTCCGAACGAACAAATGGAACACGTCGACGGGTATATTCAGCGGGGCGGGCCCGTGGTTGGGCTGCGTACCTCGGTGGCCGCCTTTGACCTCGACGACGACAGTCCGTACAGCCATTACAACTTCGACAGCGAGGCCGATGGCTGGGAAGGCGGATTCGGCCGGCGCATCCTCGGGGAGACGTGGATCGCCAATCAAGGCGCGGCGGGTTCGGAGGGGACGCGGGGCGTCTTGGCGGACGACCACGAGGATCATCCCATTCTGCGGGGCGTGTCGGACATCTTCGGGCCCACCCAGGTCTACGAGGTGCGGCTGCCCCTGCCCGGCGACAGCGACCCGTTGCTGTACGGCGAGGTGGTGGACGGCACGGATCCCGGTGACCCGGCCGTCGAAGGGCCGCAGAACGATCCGATGATGCCCGTGGCCTGGACGCGCACCTATGAATCGGACGAAGGCGCCGTGGGGCGCGTCTTCACCACAACCATGGGCGACGCCGCGGACTTTCTCGGCGAGGACTTCCGCCGCTTCTTCGTCAACGCCATCTATTGGGCCGTGGGACTGGAGGACGAGATTCCCGAAGCGGCCAACGTGGACCTCATCGGCGAATACGATCCCAGCCCCTGGGGCTTTGACCAGTTCATGGAAGGCGTGCGGCCCAGCGATCACGCCCAGTAGCGGATGGGCCGTTCGAGGCGCGGCTGGACCAGCGCGCAGGCCATCGCCATGAAAGAGACGCCCGAGGAGCGGAGCCGCGTCATGCGGCAAGTGAAGTCCCAGGACACGTCGCCGGAGTTGCGCGTCCGCAAGCTCCTGCACGGCCTGGGCTACCGCTACCGGCTGCACCGCCGCGGCCTGCCGGGAACACCGGACATCGTGTTCCCGGGACGGCGCAAGGTGATCTTCGTCCACGGTTGTTTCTGGCATGGGCACGGCTGTAAGCGGGGAGCGCGGACACCCAAGACCAATCGGGCGTACTGGGAGGGCAAGATTGGGCGGAACCGGGACCGTCACGAACGGTCATGCGCCGCCTTGGCCGAGGCGGGCTGGCGCGTGCTCACCGTGTGGGAGTGCGAGATCCGGGACACGGAGACGCTGACGGCGCGCCTCACGGCATTTCTCGACGGCAGCGCCTGATCCGGGCAGGCAAGCCTCCTCAGTTCTCCTCCACCCTCTCCGCCCGGCGCGGCGGGATGATGGAGACTTCCTCGCGGAGGGCCACGCCGAACTGCTCGCGTACCCGCCGCTTACACAGGTCCATCAACCACAGGATGTCCGCGCTCGACGCGCCGTTTTCGTTGAGGATGAAGTTGGCGTGCTTCGGGCTGATGACGGCGCCGCCGCGGCGGGTCCCCTTGAGTCCGCAGGCCTCGATGAGACGCCCGGCGTGGTCGCCCTCGGGATTCTTGAAGACGCTCCCGCAGGAGGGCCCTTTGGGCTGGGTCTGAGCGCGGCGCTCGATGTAGCGCTCATAGATGGCCCGCTGATCCTCGCCCGCCGGCTCGAATCGGAAATGGCCCTGGAGGATGAGGCTCCCCGGCGGACAGAAGGTCTGGCCCCGGTAGCCGTAGAGACTGGGATCCATGGCGACGGTCTGGACGCCGCTGGGGCTCGCGACCTCCACCGACTCCATCAACTGGCAGATGGTTCCCTTGTTGGTGCCGGCGTTCATGTAGATGGCGCCGCCCACGGAGCCGGGGATGCCGGTCAGTCCGCCCACGCCCGCGTAGTTGTTGGGCAACATAACGTCCCGCACCATCCAGCCGAGGTCCACGCCCGCTTCCACGCGAGACCGGCCGCCGCCCAAGTCTTCCGCGCCTTGCAGGCCCGTCGTGATCAACACGATGCCTGGAAACCCGCCATCGGCGATGAGCACATTGGACCCGCCGCCGAGAACGAGCTGTGGCGCGGACTGACGCCGCATCCACTGATAGGCGGCGCGGGCCTCGTCCAACGTCCGGGGCGTCAGCGCCCAGGCGGCGGGGCCGCCAACCTGGTACAGCGTTAGCGGGGCCAAGGGATGATTGGGCGTGGCGAAGTCAAAGGGCGGTGTATTCATTCGGCCTCACGGTTATGGACGCCCGCCTCTGAAACACCGGCGTCGCCGCTGGCATGGGGCCTCCGGCCTTGGCGCGCGCGGACTTTCGCCTTCATGGCGGCCTCCTTGGCGGCAAGCCGGGCCTCCTCTTCCTCCACACGGCGGGCCAAGGCCTCGGGCGAACCTGCGGCTTCGGGACAATGCAAGTGGACAAGCTGCACGAATTCGGGAGGCGCGGCGGACCCTGCTTCGCGGAGCAGCGCCAGCGCGTCCATGACCATGCCCGCGTTCCCGCCGCGCAGTCTCAAGGTGATCAGAAATGGAAAGGGGACCCCCATTCCGGCGGCTCTGGCCCGGCGCCACGGCGCGATAAGGGGACCGATGAGCCAAGCCAGGGCGCCCGCCGCGGCAACCAGCGCGGCGGCGGCCAACCAAATGTATATCACGCGTTTCCTCTCTATCGCCGGGGATTTACCGCGGACTGGAACCGATCGTGCCGAAGTCTCCAAACGGTTCGGCGCCGTTTGACGCTAATCGTGAACGATTCGGACCCCAGGGCTACGCCCGCCCGGCGCTTTTGCGCTTACAAAGGTGAACTTGGTAGGATGCCGCTCGTTTTCATTCCCGAGTATACCGGAAACCGGTCCACGTGTGTCTGGGGGTCCGCGCGCCCTGTGTCCAACGGCCCGCCCCGCGGCACAGGCATTTGGAGTACGCTACGTGCCCTCAGCAGCCCCGTCCGGCGGCGCCGGAGACGGCGTCCAAGGCAATCCGGCGGCGTTCGCCGCCATAACGGCTTTCTGCGTCGCCGGCGCAACGCTCATGCTCCAGTTGGTGCAGACCCGCATCTACAGTGTGGTCTTCTGGAACCATCTGGTCTACTTCATCATTTCCATCGCGCTGCTGGGCTTCGGCATCAGCGGCACGTGGCTGGCCTTTGGCCGGACGGGAAGGCTCGCCCGCTTTCTCACCTTGCGCCGGGCCGCCGTGGGCTTCGTGCTGACGGCCATGCTCTCCTCCTTGCTCATGCCGCGCCTCCAGATCACGGTCGAGTTCGTCTTCCACGACCTCTTCCAACTCGCCCAACTCTTTCTCACGTACCTGACCGCCGTGCTGCCCTACTTCTTCGCGGGCTGGATCCTCGGCGTTATCTACCGCGACTACGTGGCCCGGGCCCACTTCGTATACTTCGCCGACCTCGTGGGCGCGGGGACAGGGTGCATGCTGTTCTTGGCGCTTATCGGCCCCTTGGGCGCGGTGAATCTGTTGCTCGTCACGTGTTGCGCGGCGGCCGCGCCCTTGCTATTGACGGGGCTCGGCGAGCGGGGCGCCAAGGCCACGGCGGGCCTGGCGGCCGCGGCGCTCGTGGCGGGCTTCGCCCTGGAAGGCCCCCTGAGCGCGGGCATTATGCCCGAGAACACCAAGGCGCTCCAAGCCGAGTACCGTGATCTGGACGAGGACGACGGGCGCGTTATCGAGCTGACCGAATGGAACCCCATTTCACGCATCGACGTCGCCTCCACCCGGCACAACCCTCAAGACAAGCGCGCGTACATCGACGGCGACGCGTGGACGCAAATCATGACCGAGCCGTGGCCGGACCTGCGGGGCGATCTCGTCGGCGCGGCGGGGATGCTTACGCCCCCGCCGGAGACGGGCTTGGTCATCGGCTCGGGCGGCGGGCGCGACGTGGTCCGCCTGATCCAAGAAGGCGCGGAGGAGATCGACGCCGTCGAGATCAATCCCACCACGGTCCGCATCATGTTGGAAGACTACGCGGAAGCGTCGGGCGGGCTTTACCACCGCGAAGGCGTCAACCTTTACGCCGAGGAAGGGCGCAGCTACGTGCGCCGGGCGGAGCAGCGCTACGACGCCATCGTCATCAGCGGCATCGACACCTTCGCGGCCTTGACGGGGGGCGCGTATGTCCTATCGGAGAACTATCTCTACACCGTGGAGGCCATCCGCGACTATGTGGAGCACTTGGAGCCCGGCGGCCTGCTCCTCAACACACGCTGGCTCTACACGCCCGAGTCGGCGCGCCTCTTCGCCGTCTCCTTGGAAGCCCTGTACGAAATGGGCCTTCCGGAGCCGGAGCGCTGCATCTTCGCCCTGGAGACGGAAGGGTGGGTGACGGTCGCGGTCACCAACGAACCCTTCACGGACGAGCAGTTGGAGCGCGGTTGGGAGGCGGCCCGCGAACTGGGCGCGCGGACCGTCTACCCCTTGCCGGAAGGCGCGGACTACGAGACCCGCGAGCAGGAGCTCTTTCACGAATACGCCGCAGCCCGGGCAGCGGGCGAAGAGGCCGCATTTTACCGGGCCCTCGACTTCAACATGCGGCCGGTGTGGGACGACAGCCCCTTCTTCTTCCACTTCGACCAGGTGCGCCACCTGACCCGCGTGTTCACGGAGGAGGGGGCCTGGAGCTACATCCGCGGCCACTGGGCCTCGTTCACCCTCATCAGCCTGTTCTGCCTCCTACTCCTGGCCGTGGGCCTGTTCATGGGACTGCCGCTCGCGCGGATGGGCGCGGCGAAGGTCCCCCACTTCAAGGCCTGGCTCCTCTACTTCACCTGCCTGGGCGTCTCTTTCATCTTCATCGAGATCGCCCTGATGCAGCGCTTCACCTTGCTGCTGGGCCACCCCTCGCGCTCCCTCGCCCTTGTGTTGGCGGCGCTCTTGTTCTTCGCGGGCCTGGGCAGCCAGACCCGCAACCTCGTCAACCTCCCGTTGAAAGGCGTCCTCGCCGCCATCGTGGCGACGGCCTTGACGGCAGCCTTCGCGTACCCCTACATTATTGACCAGTTCCTGGGGGCCTCCCTGTGGGCGCGGGGGGCCGTGACCGTGTTGCTCGTGGCGCCCGTGGGGTTCTTCATGGGCATCCCCTTCCCGGCCGGTCTCCGCCTCGTGTCTCAGAACGGCGGCGACGCCGTGCCCTGGATGTGGGGCGTGAACGGCGGATGCACCGTCCTCGGCTCCGTGCTGGCGATCATGCTCGCGATTAACCTGGACTTCACCACGGTCCTTCTCCTGGGGGCCTTGGGCTACTTCGTGGCCTTTCTCACCGTGGCGCGGCTCGAGCGCGCCGCATAACGCACGCTGAGGCTCTCCGCGCCATTGGAGGGCCACAGGCATTGGGAGCGCGCCTGTCATCATGATGCGCCTGTTTGCGCGTATAGACGCCGCCGGCATCCTCGTCGGCGCGCTGTTGTTGAACCACCTCTTGGAAGGCAGTTGGGCGTTGTTCATCGTCTTCGCCATCCTGCCCGACGTCACTTTGCTGGCCTACATCAAGCGGACGCCGCCCTACACGGGCCCGGCGATGCTCTATAACGCCGCCCACCTCTATGCGGCGCCCCTCATCCTCGCCGTCCTCCTCATCGTGTGGGGGCCGGAATGGCTCGAACCCATCTACCTCACTGGATGGGTCGCGCATATCGCCGTGGACAGGCTGCTGGGCTTCGGCTTCAAGGGACCCCACAGCTTCTGGGAGACCCATCTCCAAGCCATCCCGCCAGACGCCAAGGCCGGAGACGCGGCGGAATCCGATGCGCCAGCCTCAGGCATGGACCTCCCGGAGGACGGGGACACGCCACGCAAGGACGAAGACTGAGGGGAGCGCCCAGCGCTCAACCCGGATCGGGGCCCAGCCCGTATTCGCCGCGCAGGGAAGCGACGGCCTCCGCGCGCGCCGCGCTGTCCCAACGATCATAGCGCTCCCACACGGCGTCGTAGACGCTCTCCCGCACGGCTTCGCAGGGATCCTCCAGCAGGCGGACCATGGCCTCACTGTCCCGGAACAACTCCCGGCTCATGGCGTACGCCGCCACGATCCGCTTCCACGCTTCGGGATGCTCGGCCAAGGCCCGCAGCTCTCTTGCGACCGCTTCCGCGTCCCACGGCGGCTCGCCATTCTCCCGCTGGAACTGATGCGCCTCCACCGCGCCGGCCGCATCCCCATGAGGACCCGCGACGGCCTCGCGCAACCCCGACAGCGCTGGTTCCTGATCCACCACGGGCCAGGGCGCGCCCGTGGGATAGCTCCGCATGAGATGGAGCAGGGCCATGTTGAACAAGGGCGGGTCGTCATCGCGGACCGAATCCATGAGGTCCAGGTAGGGCTGGTGGGGGAACTCGCCTGGTTCCGGAGGCGGCGGGAAACGAGGGACCAGGTCGCCGTCTTCCGGAACGGTTGGCAGGGCGGCGCGTCCCACGCTGGCGAAGGCGTGGCCGCCGGCGATCTCGCGGATGGCCCCGTCGTCTGAGTTGGCGTGGCGCAGGAAGGCGGGAAGCAAGGCTTCCGGCGGTGAAGGAATGAGCCGCCAAGCGGGGTCGGAATCAAAGAAGTACAGACCCAAATCCCGGTTGGCGCGCGCCATGTAGTACAGGCCTTGTTCGGCGATGAACTCGACCTGGGAAGGGTCTGGCGTCTCCCCGGACAGGCCCAAGGCCGCGCGGGCTTCCGCGACACCCATGGCTTCCTCCTCCGGCCCATTCCCTAGGGCCGCGAACACGGCCTGCGTCTCGGCGTCCGGCTCGATCGTTCCCGGCTCGGGCAACTCCAGACAGGCGCCGCT
>SLHB01000197.1 GCA_007136375.1 Candidatus Hydrogenedentota bacterium | reverse complement strand
CTTCCCAGATGAGGAAGGTGTTTTCGTCCAGGGCGCCGTCTTCTGTCGTCTCGCCGATGATGTGGCCGTCTTCCACGCGCCAGAACTCGGAGTCCCCGTCCCAGCCGTCCAAGGTCTCTCCGTCGAAAATGGGCCGGTAGAGGCGCTTCAGTTCAACGTCGGCGAAGCGGATCGTCATGGGAGCGCCGGCGTGCAGTTGGAAAGCGAGCACGCCGTCGCGCCGGGCCTCCGGGGCGTCATCGGTAATCTCGCTGGTCACGTGACCGTTCACCTTCACGGTGATCCGGCTGCCCTGGGCGATGACGTGGTAGTCCGTCCATTCGTGGGGGTCGATGAGCTCACCGAGCTCGTCCTCGCCGGCGAAACGCCAGGTCTCGCTTTCTCCGTCGGCGTCGATGGCGGTCTTTTCGCCACGCCGCGCGAGCACGCCCCGGCCCCGCTCCTCATAGGAGATGCCCGTGATCCAGTCGTCCGTGGCGATATCGGGCTGGTAGCCCCGGACCACGTGATCGTGGAGACGCTCGGACCGGAGCTGGATCCCGGAATTCCCGTGTTCGCTGTCGATGCGGAAACGGAAACGCAACTCGAAATCGCTGGGTTCGCCGCCTTCCCAAATGAGGAAGGTGTTTTCGTCCGGAGAATTGTCCTCGGTCCACTCGCCGATGATGTGGCCGTCTTCCACGCGCCAGAACTCGGGATCGCCGTCCCAACCGTCCAAGGTTTCTCCGTCGAAAATGGGCTCGAAGTCGTCGCCGGCCGCCACGCCGCCAGCCAGCGCCGCCACAAGCCCGGCCACAAGCGCTCGGGAAACGGCGGTCCGCCATCCAGGGCGTGTCCCCGCGTGTCTCGAAGTGTTCATGAGCGTCAGTCCTCCCTCGTGTGCGGCGCCGCCGGCCCGGATCCGCCGGATGCGAGAGCGGCCGGCCGGAGCCGCGTGTCTGCGATTTGGGCGTCAGCAGTATTGCAGAACCCCGGGGTTGGACCCAAATTCCCGCGCGATAGCGGTTCCCGGCGGCGGAATCCCTTCCATATTGATCCGGTTGTGTGCGCGTAAGCTGTAGTAATAGACAACTGGCTACGCTAAAGTACTAAATTCTCATTGACTTGGCGCCCGTTTCTTTCTATACTTTCGCTTGGGTTGATAACTTCGAGTGAGCACTCGGCCGGTTTTGGCGGTACGGCAAGGATTCCCGACAGATGTTAAGCCCTCGCCCTCGTGGCGGTCACGGTATAGCCTACGTCACCCCCACGCACTATTTGCTTTCAGCGCCTGGTTTTCGCGGAGCCGTTCCAATGGTTCCGGGGCTGGGCTTGCTCCTTCTCTGGCTCCTTTCACACGCCAACCCCGGCCCGGGTTTCAAAACACCCCCTGATAAAGGGCACGGAGGACAGTTACAGACCGATGGATCCCTATGTGATCTTATGGATCGCGGCGGGCCTCGTTCTGGGTTTGATCACCGCCGCCGTTGGCGCGCGCATTGCGGGCAACGGCTTGCTTGGACGGGCGCGGCGGGAAGCCGCCCAGAAGATTTCAGACGCCGAACGGGAAGCCGCTTCGATCATCAAAGAAGCCAACACTGCAATCAAGGAACAGGAGATCGAACTGCGCGCCAAGGTCGAGAACGAGGCGCGGGAGGAACGGAAGGAAATCGCGGCGCTCGAGAAACGCATCCTTTCCAAAGAGGAGTCTCTTGACAAACGAGCGGAAACACAAGAGAAAAAAGCGAACGATCTGAGCGCCAAGGAAACCGACATCGCCAACCGGGAAGCCGCGCTGGCGAAAGAACGGGAGCAGCTCGATACGATCATCGCCCAGCAGACGGAAAAGCTGGAGGAGATCTCGGGCTTGAGCGCGGACGACGCGCGCAAGGAGTTGTTCAACCAGCTTGAGACGGAGGTGAAGCGGGACTGCGCCATTCGCCTCAAGCGCATCGAAGACGAAATCATGGACACGGCCGACAAGAAGGCCAAATGGATCATCGGTCAGGCGATCCAGCGTTGTGGGGCGGATCATGTCGCCGAGACCACGGTGTCGGTGGTCACACTGCCCAACGACGAGATGAAAGGCCGCATCATCGGCCGGGAAGGCCGGAATATCCGCGCCTTGGAGAACTCCACGGGCATCAACATCATCATCGACGACACGCCGGAGGCGGTGATCTTGTCGGGCTTTGATCCAGTGCGCCGGGAGATCGCCCGCATTTCCCTGGAACGCCTGCTCGGCGACGGCCGGATTCATCCCGCGCGCATTGAAGAGGTGGTCGGAAAGGTCACCGAAGAGCTCAACCACACCATCAAGGAGATGGGCGAACAGGCCTGTCTCGAGGTGGACGTCCACGGGTTTCATCCCGAGATCGTGAGGCTTCTGGGGCGCCTGAACTACCGGACGTCCTATGGCCAGAACGTGCTGAAGCACTCCATGGAGGTCTGCCGGTTGGCGGGCATCATGGCGGCGGAGCTTGGCGCCAACGTGCAGCAGGCAAAGCGGGCCGCCCTCATCCACGACATGGGCAAGTCCATGACGCCGGAAATCGAGGGCAGTCACGCCATCATCGGCCACGATTTCGCGAAGAAATACGGTGAATCCCAGATCATCGCCAACGCGGTGGGCGCGCACCACAACGAGATGCCCCAGGAAACGCTCATCGCCGTGTTGGTCCAAGCGGCCGACGCCCTCTCCGCGGCCCGGCCCGGGGCGCGGCGCGAAACGGTCGAGACCTACATCAAGCGGCTCGAACAGTTGGAGGACATCGCGGACGGCTTCCCCGGCGTGGAGAAGGCCTACGCCCTGCAAGCCGGCCGGGAGATCCGGGTCGTTGTCGAACCGGAGCGGATCAACGACGCGGAAGCCTATCAACTGGCCCGGGACGTGGCCCGAAAGGTCGAGGACGAGATGACCTACCCAGGACAGATCAAGGTGACGGTCATCCGCGAGACCCGCGCCGTCGAAACGGCGAAATAATTGAACGCCCCGGTGAACATCCTGTTCATAGGCGACATCATGGGGAAGCCGGGCCGCGAGATGGCGGCCCGGCACATCCCCCGGTTGCGCGAGGCCCACGGGCTTGACGTGGTGGTGGCCAATGGAGAGAATGCGGCGGGCGGCTTGGGCATCACGCCGCGGTTGCTGGACGAGCTGTTTCGCGACGGGGTGGACGCCATCACCCTGGGCAACCACACGTGGCGCAAGAAGGAGTTGGCGCCGCAGATCGACGAGTACGACTGTGTGGCGCGCCCGGCGAACTATGCGCCCGGCGTGCCCGGCCAAGGCAGCGTCATCTTGGAAGGCGTCACCGATCCGCCCTTGGCCGTGCTCAACCTCATCGGCCGCGTGTACATGGATCCCGCCGAGTGCCCTTTCATAAAGGGCCGGGAGGAAGTGGAGCGGCTCCGCGAGGTTACGCCCTTGGTGCTCGTGGACTTTCACGGAGAGGCGACGGCGGAGAAGGTGGCCATGGGCTGGCATCTCGACGGCAAGTGCACCGCCGTGGTGGGCACGCACACCCACGTGCCCACCGCCGACGAACGGGTGCTGCCCGGCGGAACGGCCTACATCACGGATGTGGGAATGACGGGCCCTCTCGATTCGGTCATCGGCATGGAGCGGAGCCGGGTGTTGCGCCGCTTCATCACGGGCATGCCCGAGGAATTCCGCGTCGCCACCGAACGGCCCGCCCTCTGCGGCGTCATCATCACGGCTGACCCGGAGACGGGAAAGGCCCTGTCCATAAAGCGCGTGCAATGCATCGAGTGACCGGCGCTGGTCCGGCGGGGGCCGTTCCCCCCGTTCCCCGGCGCGCCGGCGTCATCCGCGGACCCAAAGGCCGAGGCCGCCAAGACCAATGTATTTCAAAAAGCTAGAACTCAGCGGGTTCAAGTCCTTCGCGGACAAAACCACGGTCCAGCTCGATCCCGGCATCACCGCCATCGTCGGGCCAAACGGCTGCGGCAAGAGCAACATCCTCGACGCCCTGCGCTGGGTTCTCGGCGAGCAGAGCGCGAAGGAATTGCGCGGCGGCCACATGCACGACGTCATCTTCAGCGGCAGCGACACCCGCAGCCCCATGGGCATGTCCGAGGTGTCCGTCCTCTTCGACAACGCCGACGCCAAGCTGCCCGTGGACTTCGCGGAAGTGGAGGTGACCCGCCGCGTCTACCGGTCCGGCGATAGCGAATACCTCATCAACAAGTCCCCTTGCCGGCTCCGGGACATCCAAGAGCTGTTCATGGACACGGGCATCGGCACCCAGGCCTACTCGATGGTGGGGCAGGGCAAGGTGGACCTCGTCCTCAGCTCCAAGTCCGAGGACCGGCGTTATCTCTTTGAGGAAGCCGCGGGCGTCATCAAGTATAAGAACCGCAAGCGCGTAGCCATGCGCAAGCTGGATTCGGCGGAACAGAACCTCCTGCGGCTCCATGACATCGTCGCCGAGGTCCAGCGCCAGATGCGGAGCTTGAAGCGGCAGGTCAACGCGGCCATCCGCTACCGGGAATTGAGCGAACAGCTCCGGGATCTCGAAATCCGCGCGGCGTGGCTCAAGTATGAGGCGCTTACCGGAGAGATCCGCCAACTCCGGGCCGATTACGCCGTTGCTCAGAACACGTACGAGAAGATTTCCACGGAGATCGGCGGGCTGGAGGCGCGGCAGGAAGAGCTGGCCTTGCGCCGCCTGGAGCTGGACCGCGCGCTTATGGCCCGGCGCGAAGAGGTCCACGGCATCGACTCCGAAATGGAGAAGGTCGAGAAACAGATCGCGCTGTTGCGCCAGCAGAAGGAATTCGGCGGCGGGCAGATCGAGCAGGCTCAAGAGGAGCGCCAACAGTTCCTGGAGCGGGCGGATCAAGCGCTGCGGCAGGCGGAGGAAGCCTCGGCCCGGGCCGAGGCCCTTGGCGCGGAGTCGGCCCAGGGCGGCGAGCACGTCGCGGAGAAGCAGGCCGCCTACGCCGCCGCCGGGGAGCGGGTCAAGGAGGCCGAGGCCCACTACGAGGCCATGCGCGCGAAGGCCCTCGCCAGCATGAACGACCGCAACAAGATTCAAACCGAGGCGGAAACGCTCCTGGCCAACCTGAACCATGTGGACAACCAGCTCGAAACCATCTACAACCGGCAGCATCAGGAGGACGCGCGGCGCGGCGAGGTCTCCGATCAGCTCCAGACGGCGCGGCAAGAGGAACAGCGGCTTCAAGACGCCCTCGCGGCGAAGGAGCAGGAGCGCGAAGACGCACAGGGCCGTCACGCCCAGCTTGTCCAGGACCTTCGCCAGCTCGACGAGACCTGGCAGAATCTGCGGGAGAAGAAGAGCAGCGAGGAAGCGCGGCTTAACTCCCTCCGGGAGCTGCGGGACAACTACGAAGGGTTCGCCGGAGGCGTCCGCGCCGTCATGCGCGCTCAGTCCGCGGGCAAGGCGGGCTTGCGCGGCATCATCGGCCCCGTGGGCGATCTCCTCAGCACCGACAAACGCTACGAGCGCGCCATCGAGGCGGCCTTGGGCGGGAGCATCAATAATGTGGTGGTCGACGACACCACCGCGGCCAAGGAGGCCGTCGGCTTCCTGAAGAAGAATCAGGCGGGCCGCGTCACGTTCTTGCCCTTGGACATCATTCGCGGCGGCATTCGCGACGAGAGCGGCCAGCTCAAGGGCCAGTCCGGCGTGATTGGCCTGGCCATTGGTGTGGTGAGCTACGATCCGAAAATCCAGAGCGCCGCGGAGTATCTCCTCCACAGCACGGTCATCGTCGAGACCATGGACGACGCCGTACGCATCGCCCGGCAGATCCGCCGGTTCCCCCGTCTGGTGACATTGGACGGCGAAGTCGTGAATTCGGCGGGCGCCGTCACCGGCGGGCGCACGCGCCACGAGAGCCGCGGACTCCTGGGCCGGAGCGCGGAAATCGCCGAGCTAGAAGAGCGGACCGCGAAGGCCGGGCAAGAGTTGGAGCGGCTGAGCAACGAGCGCCAAGGCGTGGCCGCGTCCATCCAAGAGTTTGTGAACCAGGTCAAGGCCCTGCAAGAGGAAGAAGCGGAACTGCGCAAGGCCATCAACGAGGTGGCCATGACCGCCGCCCGGTTCACGACGGAATTGAACAACCTCAGCCAATCCGGCGAGTCCCTGAAGGAGGAGCGGGACAAGCTCTTGGCCCGGCGCGAGGAGATCGCGCAAAAGCGCGAGGAAGCCTTGGCGCGGGTGACGAGCTTGGACAGCGACGAGGAGACCCTGCAGGCGCAAATCGCCGAGGCCCAGGAAGCGGCCGCGCGGGCGCGGGAGGCTCAAGCCCAGGCCAGCAGCGAGTTGAGCGATCTCCGCGTCGAGATGGCCGGAATGGCCCAGCGGGCGGACGAAGCCGCGCGGGAGGCCCAGCGGCTCCGGCAGGACCGGGAGCGCGCCCTGGAGGAGGGCGAAAAGCGCCGCCAAGCCGCTGAAGAATTGGCGGAGCGGCAAGGGACGCTGGACGGCGAAATCCAGGAGAACATCGAGCGGTCCCGCGCGCTTTCGGACAGCCGGGGCGAGGCCCAGGCCAAGGTTACGGAGACGGAGAACCAGCGCGCGGAGGTCCTGGATGAAATCGAAGCCGTGGAGAAGCGCCTCCGAAGCCTGCGCGCGGTCAACAAGGAAGCCCAGAGTCAGGTCCACACCCTGGAGCTGGCCCTCCGGAAAGACGAGGACCGGGTCGCGTACTTCCAGGAGCGCATCCAGGAAGAGTACAGCCTCTCCCTCGGTTCGCTCACCGCCGAAGCCGTCGGCACGGACGAGCACGACGACGAGACCCGGGACGAGATGGTGGCGGACATCCGCAACAAACTCCAGCGCATGGGCGACGTCAACCTCACGGCCATCGAAGAGTACGACGCCTTGGAGCAGCGCAACGCCTTCTTGGAAAGCCAGGCGGCGGATCTGGAGCAGGCCCGGGACGCCCTCATGACGGTCGTGGCGCGCAGTGACAAGATGATCCGCGAAATGTTCATGGACACCTTCGAGAAGGTGGCCGACAATTTCCGCCAATACTTCCGCCAACTCTTCAACGGCGGCCAGGCGCGCATCTATTTGCTGGACGAGGCCAACCCCCTGGAAAGCGGCATCGAGATCGAGGCGCGGCCTCCCGGGAAAAAGCCGCAGAGCATCTCCGTACTGTCCGGCGGCGAAAAGGCCATGACGGCCATCGCCCTGCTCTTCAGCATCTTCAAGGCCAAGCCTAGCCCCTTCTGCATCCTCGACGAGGTGGACGCGCCTCTCGACGACGCGAACATCGGCCGATTCCTAGCCTTGCTTCACGAGTTCTCCGAACAAAGCCAGTTTGTCGTCATCACCCACAACAAGCAAACCATGGCCCAAGCCGAGGCGTTGTATGGCGTGACCATGCAGGAACGGGGCGTGTCGCAACTGGTGTCCGTACGCTTTGGCGAGGCGCCCACGGCCGATTCGGCGGAATCCGCCGCATGAAGGCGCTGCATCTCTTCGACAACGGGAATGGACCCCGTAATAGGCGCTACCATAGGAGGCAGGGTTGCGAATGGTAGATCTGGGTTCATATAAAGATGTGTGCTTACCGGAGACATTGTACAAATATCGCGATTGGAATAATTGCTTTCACAAACGAATTCTAACCCACAATGAAATATACTTTGCTTCTCCAGCGAGTTTGAATGATCCGTTT
>SLHB01000134.1 GCA_007136375.1 Candidatus Hydrogenedentota bacterium | reverse complement strand
TAGTCGTAGCGGGAGGTGGGGGTGTCGCGGCCGGTGAATTGGTGGGTGTAGGTGCCCTCGAAGTAGATGATCCGGCCTCCGTCTTCATCGAAGTAGGGATGCTGCGCGGGGTTGTAGAAGCAATAGTCTTCGTGGGTGACGATGCGCCGGGCGTCTGTCCACGGCCCCGTGGGGGTTGGGGCCTCGGCGTACCAAATCTCGCCAAGAAAGGAGCGGCCGTAGCGCTCCACGCCGATCATGATCCAACGATCCCGGTAAGCGTTGGGATAAAAGGTGGCGCGGTGCAGCTCGATGGAGTCGCCGGTGTCCGCGTCGCGAAGCTGGAACCGGGCCTCGGATTCGTCGATCAACCCCGCTTCCAACAGGACCTCTTCTTCTTCTTGTCCCACGGGATCCGCGTCCGCGCGCCAGGCCCACACCAGTTGGCCATCGCCGTCCCGCATGACCGGAGATTCGGCGCCGTCCATCTCGCCGCCGGGCGCGAGACAGGTGAAGGCTTGGTACGCGCCTGCGTCGGCCAGCGCTTCGAGCCGTGCGGGCGCGCGCGCCACGGGGAAGGGCCGGGGAAACAGGAGGTATTCGGTCCCGCCGTCTTCCACCGTCGCCGGATGCCCCTTCGGATGCCGCCAGGCGTCATCGGGATCCAGGGCTGCGTACTCCTCGAACACCTCCTCGTCATCGTTGAACAGAAGCACGCCATGGCCAATGGGTTCGGACAGAGAGTGCAGCGTTTCATAGCGGCCCACGAGCCGTTCTTCGCCATTCTCATCGGGCACGGTGGTCATGGCGTCGATCCAAACGAGTATTCCGCCGTCGTCCACGATGGGCCCCATCGCCCGGGCGTAACCGTCTTCGCCGGTGAAGTATCTGAGGTTCACGCCATCGGAGGGATCCAAGCCGCCGTCGCCCGGCAGGTCCGAGACCGCGCCGGTGCTTTGAAACACGCCCAGGGGATATCGGGTCAAGTCGGTATCGCCCCAGATCCAGTAGAGTTGGTCCCGGTATAAAGCCGTTTGGACCGTGTCCTGCCCGGTTACGCCCGCGTTGATCACGGGATTGTCCAAGGGCGTCTCCTCGCCCACCAGAACACTGTCCCGGTAAATGCCCTCGCCGGTGAGACGGTACAGCCGCTCGGCGATGTTTTCCCGCTCTATCTCAAGCGTCGCCTCGCCCCCTGGCGCCACGTCGAAGGCCTGTCCCGCGTTGCCGAAGCCGTCCTCGGCATAATGGTAGCCATGACTCTTCACATGGAAGTAAACGCGCTGCTCCATGTATCCGGGTTCTTGAACGGCGGCGACGCCGTTGCTGTCAGTGTAGAACACAAGACCGTTGACGCTTTCCAGCTTGACCATGGGGACGCCCCGTCCGGTCTCGCTGTCCACCACGCGGATCTGGAAGGGCTCCGCCAACGCCGCGCCCGCCACCCCAAGTGTCAACAAGGCCGCGGCGGCCAGAACGAACGGTCTGCGGCTACACGAATGACACTCCATCTCAAGAACCTCCGTCTTAGCTTTGTTGCGCGGGGCGGCCCAGCTTAGTCCGCGGGCGCGATAGATCAATACATGTATTCACATGACGCCGAAAGCCGCCTTGCTAGGCTTGCGCGCGCGCGCCCAATTCGCTGGCGGCGAAGGCGTCGACCAGGTCCGGATCGAAATGCTTGCCCCGTTCGCTCTGCAGATAGGCCAAGGCTTCCCCGTGGCTGCTGTGGCGGGGACGGTAGAGGCGCGGACTGGTCATGGCGCAGTACACATCGACGAGCTTGACGATGCGGGCGGCCAGCGGGATATCGTCCCGCTCCTTCCCGTTCGGGTAGCCGTCCCCGTCAAAGCACTCATGGTGGCGCAATGCGATCGGCGCCGCGTCTTGCAAACCCTTGGCCTCGTTGAGGATGTCGAAACCGAAACGCGTGTGCCGGCGAATGGTTTCCCATTCCCCGTAGTCCAACGCGCCTTCCTTGAGCAGCACCGCGTTGGAAATGCGGATCTTCCCGATATCCCGCAACAAGGCGCCACGCTCCAGCGTCACCAACTCCCCGGGCCCCAAGCCAACGGCCGCGCCCAAGGCGGACGCAAGGGTCATAACTCGTTGCGAACTCCCCTGGGGCAGGCCTTCCCGTGCGTCCAAGGCTTCCGCGAGCAGCAGCAGGAGCGATTCATCACGCTCCGCGAACTCCAAGGCGGCGGCCATGACGCCGCCGGGATCCGCCCCCGGAGGCAGCCAGGCGGCGGCGCCAGCGGGCAGTTCACCGCTGGACGCGTCCTCGATAAGGTCGATAGGGGCGCCCGTGGCGGGATCCACCGCGGGCGCGTAACGCTCCATCTCGCCTGGAGCCACGGCAAAGCGTTTGTGCATGAATGCTCCTTCCGCGTCGGCGCCTTTGTTTTTCAGGGGATCATTGCTGAAAGAAATCCGCAATTCCGTTGATCTTAGACCTGAACTCCCCAGAGAGACAAACCACGCCCCGGATCGCCGCGCCGTGGCGCCCCCTCCCCCTGTGGCCGCCGTTTTCTTACCGCAACCGTTCCGCCGTCCGGATGAGCGCGCGCACGATGGATCTCAGACTCTCGGCTTGCCGTGGATCTTGCAGTTCCCCATTGTCGTCAAAGGCCTTATCCGCGCCGCCCACCGCGAGTTGATCGGGAACGAGGTAAACGCCGATATTGCCGAGCATCATGCGCAACACGACCAGAACTCGCAGGCCGCCAAGCTTGCCCGGAGAGGCCGCGGAAAGGGCCGCGGCCTTGCCTTTGTACGCGGCGAGCGGCGGCTCGTCGTCCTGTTCTTTCCGGGAAACCCAATCCAAAGCGTTCTTCAACAGGGGCGGAATGGAGCTGTTGTACTCCGGCGACGCAATGAAGAACCCCTGGGCTTCCCGGAACATGGCCTTGAGCTTCCTCGCGTTTTCGGGCACGCCTTCCGCCGACTCCAGATCGCCGTTGTAAAGGGGAAGGGAGTAGTCGGCGAGGTCCACGAAGACGGCGTCCGCGCCCTCTTCCGCGGCCACTTTCGCCGCGAGCCGGGCCAACCGTTTGTTGTGGGAAGCCTCGCGCGCGCTGCCCGCAAGGAAGAGAAGTCTTATCTTTTCCGCCATGAATGTTGCGCTTTCCAATCCAGGTTCTTTATGCGGTGGGCGCCGTCCAACGCTCCAGCCTGACAGAGGCCCCTACGCCGGCTCCATGCCCCGCGCCGCTTCCGCTTCTTCCAGACCGGCTTCCTTGCCGCGCGGGGACAAGACAATCTTGCCGAACTGCTTCCCGGCCTCCATGCGTCCAATGGCTTCGCGGGCGTGGTCCAGCGGAAGGATGACGTCGATGACGGGCCGGAGCTGGGCGGTCTTCGCCGCGGCGAGGAGTTGGCGGAAATCTTCATCGGACCCCATCGTGGAGCCCATGACGGTGATGTGGTTCCAATACAGCGCCGAGATGTTCACGTTGGCCCGCGCCCCCGTGGTGACGCCGCAGTGGACAATGCGGCCGCCCCGCCGGACGGCGTTGAAGTTGCTCTCCCAGGTCTCGGCCCCCGTTGTGTCGATGGCCAGGTCCACGCCGCGGCCGTGGGTCAGATCTTTCACCGCCGCGCCCACGTCCGGGTATTCGATGTAGTTGATGGTGAGGTCGGCCCCAAGTTCGCGGGCCTTGTCCAACTTGTTTTCGGACGACGAAGTGACGATAACCTTGGCGCTGGCGAGCTTCGCCAACTGTAACGCCGCCAAGGCCACACCGCCGCCGATGCCGTGGATGAGCACCGTCTCCCCCAGGGCGAGCCCTCCCCGGCTGAAGAGCATGCGCCACGCCGTCAGGTAGGCCAGGGGCAGGGCCGCGGCCTCCTCATCGGAGAGATAGCCGGGCTTGCGAGATACGTTTCGGCCGGGCACGACGGTCCGCTCCGCAAACGTTCCGGGCCGGCTGAGGCCGACGATGCCGAAGTGCAGGCACTCGCTCTGCTGGCCACGGCGGCAAAACTCGCAGAAGCCGCAGGACAGGCCCGGATTGATCACCACCTTGTCCCCCGGCTTCACGTGGTCCACGTCGGACCCCGTCTCCAGGACCACGCCTGTGGCGTCGGAGCCAAGGACGTGGGGAAAGCTCAACTCGTGGCCGGGCCGCCCCCGGCGCACCCATATGTCCAGGTGATTCAGGGCCGCCGCGCGCACCTCGATGAGCACCTCGTCGGCCATGCATTCGGGACTTGGTATGTCGTCGATGACGACCTGGTCCAAGTCCCCGTTCTCATGAATCACAGCAGCTTTCACGGTGAACCCTCCTTCTCCGAAACCGGACGCCCCTCCTGCAACGGCGGCCCGGCGCTCCCCACGCGCGGACCGGTATCCCCGGGGGCACGTCAGCCTACCCCCCAGCGCCCGGGCCGCGCAACCTTGCGCCGGGCCCACCGGCCGCGGGTCCCGGCGGACCGGCTCCCGTGGAGACGGAGACGGCGCGGGCCTACACTGCGCTGAAGGCTTGATCCAAGTCGGCGATGAGGTCGCGAGAGTCCTCGATACCCACGGAAATCCGGATGAGATCGCTCGTAATCGTCATCTTCTCCCGGGCTTCCTCGGGCATGCTCGCGTGGGTCATTGACCAGGGATGCTCGATGAGCGACTCCACGCCGCCCAATGACTCCGCGAGGGTGAACAGCTTGACGCTGGACAGCAGCCGGAATGCTTCGGCCTCGCCGCCTTTCATCCGGAACGAGAAGGTGCCGCCGTAGCCGGTCATTTGCCGTTGGGCCAGCTCGTGTTGCGGATGGGAAGTCAGACCAGGATGCAGCACGGACCGGACCTTCGGATGGTTCTCCAACCATTGCGCGATGGCCAGGGCATTGCGGTTATGCTCTTCCATCCGCAGGGCGAGGGTCTTGACGCCGCGAAGGACGAGGAAGCAATCCTGAGGCCCGGCGCAGGTGCCCATGGCGTTGAGGAGAAAGTCCACGTATTCCGCCATGGCCTCGTCCTTCACCACCACGGCGCCGCCCACCACGTCGCTGTGGCCGTTGATGTACTTCGTCGTGGAATGGAGCACGATGTCCACGCCGAGATCGAGGGGCCGCTGAAAATACGGGGACAAGAAGGTGTTGTCGCAGACCGTCGTCACCTTGTGCTCCCGGGCGATGGAGGTCACCGCCTCCAAGTCGACCAGGTTCATGAGAGGATTCGTCGGCGTTTCGATCCAGATGAGCCGCGTCTCCGGACGGATCGCCGCGCGCACGTGGTCCAGTTCGCGCAGATTCACGAACTCGACGTCCACGCCCTTCTTCGCCACCACGTCCATGAGCAGCCGGTACGTGCCGCCGTAGAGGTCATCGTGGACGATCAAGTGGTCGCCAGCTCCGTAGGGGAGGAGCAAGCTGCTTTCGGCGGCCATGCCCGTGGCGAATACGAAGCCATGGGTTCCGCCCTCCAACGCGGCGAGACAGTCCTCCAACGCCTTGCGCGTGGGGTTGCCGCTGCGGGAGTAGTCAAAGGGGCCGGGCTCGTTGACGCCCTTAAAAGCAAACGTGGAGGTCTGATATATGGGTTGCATGACCGCCCCGTAGGCGGGGTCTGGCCCATGGCCGGAGTGGATGGCCAGCGTTTTGAACTGCATGAGCGGCGCGTCTCCTTCGTGGGTTTCTCGCGGGGCGGGCGGACGCCGGATGGCGCCAGCGCCGGGGATCCCCGCCGATTGTGAAAAGCGTCCCGCCTGGAGCTCCAAGCGGGACGCAATCCTCCAACATCCGCGCTCCGGGGAAGCCCCCGGAAGGGATGACGTTCTCAGACGTCTTGGTATAGGGGCGTGCTCAGATAGCGCTCGCCCGAGTCGGGCAACACGGTGACGATGGTCTTGCCGGCGTACTCGTCCTTCGCGCCGAGGCGCGCGGCCACGGCCACGGCGGCGCCGCAACTGATGCCGGAAATGATGCCTTCTTCCTTCGTAAGGCGGCGGGCCATCTCGAAGGCTTCCTCGTTCGTCACCTGCTCCACCTTGTCCACCAGATTCAGATCGAGGATGTCCGGCTTGAAGCCGGCGCCGATGCCCTGGATCTTATGTGGCGCGGGTTCGCCGCCGGAAAGCACGGGCGAGGCCGCGGGCTCCACCGCCACCGCCTCGATGGCCTTGCCCTTGTCCTGCTTGATGTACTTGCTCACGCCGGTAATCGTGCCGCCCGTGCCCACGCCGGACACAAGCACATCGATGCCGCCGTCCGTGTCGTCCCAGATCTCCGGACCCGTCGTGTTGTAGTGAACCTCGACGTTGGCCGGGTTCTTGAACTGCTGGGGCATGAAGTAGTCCGGATTTTCCTGGATGATCGCCTCCGCCTCCCGGATGGCGCCCGGCATGCCCTTTTCCCCAGGCGTGAGGCGCAACTCGGCGCCAAAGGCCTTGAGCATCATCCGGCGCTCCATGCTCATCGTCTCCGGCATGGTCAGAATGAGCCGGTAGCCCCGGGCCGCGCACACGAAGGCTAAGGCGATGCCCGTGTTTCCGGAGGTGGGCTCCACCACCGTCACGCCGGGCTTGAGCACGCCCCGCTTCTCCGCATCCCAGATCATCGCGGCGCCAATCCGGCATTTCACCGAATAGGCCGGATTCCGTCCCTCGATCTTGCCAATGAGGGTCGCCTTGCTGTCCGCCCCGATCCGGTGAAGCTTCACCAAAGGCGTGCGCCCAATACTAAGGCTGTTGTCGTCATATATCCGCATGGTGTTTCTCCCTCTGAATATCGCTCTGTGTGGCGTGGAGCCCGTGGTTCCACCGTTGAAGCGCGAAGAGAGCGCGAGCGTGGCGACGAACGTCTCTCTTAAAGACGGAGACGTCGCGGCAAACACAGGTCCCCCCTGACCATTTATTCTCGCGTATTCTAATTGCCAAAGTCAAGAATGCTCGCCGCGCCAGGGCCCCACGCCGGCTCAAAGAATATCCGGAATCCTAGTCGGCCGGGGCGGGAGGCGTCAACCTCTCCGCCTTCCCTCGCCAGGGCGCAACCACAAGACGGCGTCGCGCGCCCGGCTTTTGGCCCAAGAAAACACAATATGTAGAATCAAACAACCAAGCACGGCCGCCACACCCCATAGCCCATTTCGTCAAGAATCTAAATAAACCCGAGATTCGTCAAGAGATTTTGGCCGTAATAAGGCCAGAATCGTACGAATCTGAGGGTATTTTGGTGCGAACCACAGAATGTGCCGCCTCCAAAATTTCTCGCCACAAGGGGTTGACAACCACGATATGATGTGGTATTGTGCGGCCAGTGCCTGAAGCGTTGGGGAGTGGTCAGGCCCGGACATTCGTCTCCAAGGATGTTCACACCGCAGCCCAAGGCCACCAACGCCACTTCCCGGCGGGCGCAGCGTTTTTATCCACAGCCCAAAACGCGGCGTCCGCGAGCATCCGTGAGACTATTGCGCCAACAAGCACGGAGATTCAGACGTTCAGGCACTCCCCGCATTGGAGCGGCGGGTTCCCAAGGCCCGCCGCTCCTCCCCCCTTTATCCCAGCGCTACCCACGTCCTTCTTATTCTTCCACCGTCCCCACCCGGCGATCTCGGGGTTCGGGATTGCGTTGACCCTTTCAGCCAGGGTTCTCTACACTACCGTATGGATATGTGGAACCCCTATATCAACCATGAGCAAGCCTGCGCGCGCCGCCGCCGGCGAGGATGAACCATTGCGAATTGGCG
>SLHB01000388.1 GCA_007136375.1 Candidatus Hydrogenedentota bacterium | reverse complement strand
CCAGAAAGTAAGCAGGATTCGTGCCAAACCGCTCCAAATCCCGTAACTCGTTTCACATCAACAACTTACACGAACCCGCCACAGCGCCGGAGCGTTGACCAAACCGGTCCATCAGTTCAAGAGTTTGTCAGCACTGGCCAACATCGAACCAAAACATTGCCCAATCAAGAGCGTGCTTCGGAGGGAACCCCCATGGGGGCTGGAAAATCCCGCACCGTTCGCCGAAGAACCGGGGCCACACCTCCATTTGGGGGCCTGAGCGCGCGGAATCACTTAGGTTTGGCGAGGTTGTACTTTTCGATGCGGCGGCGTAACGTCTGATAACTCATCCCCAGGGCTTGGGCCGCTTTGCGGCGGTTCCAGCGGTGTTTATCCAGGGCGCGGCGGATGCGCTCCTCTTCCGTGAGCGGTCCTGCGTCCTCATTGGGCTCCGGCGCGGGCGCTGCCGTGGAGCTCCCCGCGTCCTCGCCGGCTGGCTCTTCCAGCTCCGCTTCCGGCGCCCACGTCATCGGCGCGGGCATGGCGCGCGCCCGCCCATCGGCGGAGGAGCCAAGGGCCATCCATCGCTTTATGGTGCTCTCGAGCTCGCGCACGTTGCCGGGCCAAGGGTAACGCGTCAGGTAGTCGAAATCTTCCCCGCTTATCTCGAAATCGGTCCCGTTCCGGAAGCGGCCGTGCTTCTGCACGAAATGGCGGACCAGGAGCGGGATGTCTTCCCGCCGCTCCTTGAGGGAAGGCGTCCAGATGCTCACCTCGTTGAGGCGGAAGTAGAGGTCGTCCCGAAAGCTGCCTTCCTTGGTCTTCTGCTCGAGATCCGCGTTCGTGGCGGCGATGATTTGGACATCGACGCGCACTGCTTTCCGCCCGCCGACTTTGGTGAATTCCTTGTGCTCGATGACCTGCAGCAGCTTAGCCTGCAAGTTGAGGTGCATGTCGCCGATTTCGTCGAGAAATATGACGCCGCCGTTAGCGAGTTCGAAGCGGCCGGGCTTCGCGTGGTACGCGCCGGTGAACGCGCCCTTCTCGTAGCCGAACAGCTCGCTCTCCAGAAGATGCTCCGGCAAGGCGGTGCAGTTGACCTTAATGAGGGGCTTGCCCCGCCGCTGAGAGAGGCGGTGGATTTCCCGGGCGACGAGGTCCTTGCCCGAGCCGCTTTCGCCGCGCACGAGGCAGTTCAGGTCCGTCCGCGCGATGCGCTCGATGATGCCGCGCAGATCCTGCATGGCTGGACTTATCCCAACGAGGAACGACGATCCGTCCTCGGCCTCTCCGCCGCTGCCTCCAGCGCCGCCGCGGCCTGAACTCGGAATCGCTCCGTCCAGGACCTTGCCGAGGGAGGCGCGGATGTCGTGGAGCGCGAAAGGCTTGGCGACGAAATCGGCGGCGCCCTGCTGCATGCAATCGATGACCATGCGGGGCACGGTCTCGACGGACACGCAGATAACCTTTGGCGGACGCTCCTTCCGGAGCAACAACCCCAACACCTCCAAGGTGAACCCCGCCTCGGGAAGGATCTCGGTGATGATTACGTCCGGCGTTTCTTCCCCCGCGACCCGCAACATTTCGCTGACGCTGCCCGCGCCGGACACGGTGTAGCCGGAGCGCTCCAAGCCGGTTTTCACCGCCCAGCGGACGCCGGGATCCGTGTCGGCCACGAGCACGCGCAGCCCGGCGGTTTCTCCGTTCGTCACCATGTCAGCCCCTTGGCCACGGCGGGATCGGTGGCGTTGCGCGGCAACAGAATGCGCACCACGCTTGCGCCGTCCTCGTCCGACTCCACACTGAACTTGCCTCCACAACTGTGCACCGTGCGCTCGGCCAACTGGACCCCCGGGTGCGCGTTGTTGGCGTCGACGTAGTAGACCGGCCCATGCAGCCGGCCCGCGGGCCCGGACAAACCGGCCTCGAGTCCGTCGTGGGTCAATTCAAAGGCGACATGGTCCTGGCCAGCGTGTCTGAGCCGAACGGTGATGCCGCCGCCGCTTTCGACCGACCGCAGGGCGCTCAGGATGAGATGCATGAACGTGCGCGCCAGGGCGGCGCCGTTGAGGAGCACGCACTCGAAGTCACCCTCCAGTTCTTTCGTAACCGTCACGTTCCGGTTTTGAATGGCGACGGCCAGGATGTCCAGCGCTTGGCTCACATAGTCTTCCAGCCGCACCGTCTGCACGCTCCCCTCGCGCAACGTCGAGAGCTTTCGGAACTCCTGGGTCTGGGCGCGGAGCCGCTCCACGTTTTCACGGACCACGCCGATCCCCTGCATCGTTTCAGCGTTCTCGGCGCTTTCATGCATAATGTCGGCGGCCATGCGGATGGCGGTCAAAGGCTGGACGAAGTTGCGGGCCAGCTCCGTGGCGATATTGCCCAAGGTGGCGTGATGCGCCACGTGCAAGAGCAAATTCGCCTGTTCCCATTCGAAAGCCAAGAACCGGGAACACATGCCCAAGAATTCCTGATCGGCTTCGTCGCCCTCGAAGTCAGGGGAGAGAAAGAAGCCGACGGTGCAGATGCTGCGGCTCCAAAGGGTTTGGGGATAGACGAAGGGGGCGAATCCGGAGGCGTCCACCCCCGTATGCTGTTCGAACCAGGACGTGACAAACCGTTGCGGGTCGGCCTCGGCCAAGAGCGAATCGTAGCCGGCGCTGGCGTTCTTCGCGTCCGCGGCGGTATAGTCTAGCTCGCCTTCGCCGTTGAGGTACATGGCCAGCATCTTCTGCCGGACGACGTCGCACAGCACGGTCGCGCGAATGGGCAGGAGGCGGGACAGCTCCTTGAACACGTCCCGCATCAGCATTTCTTCGGTGTAATAGTGCGTGGAAATACGAGTCAGCCCGAGCAAGGCGCGGAGACGCAGGTTGCTGTTCTCGCAGGCGGCAGCGTACTGGCGCAAGTCGGCCGTGGCCTCTTCGACGCGAGAGCGGAGCTTTGCCTGCTCCTCCAAGAGCATCGCCGTGAGCTGCGCGCGTTCATGAACCACCCCGTGGTGGCCGACGGCCCGGGATATGGCCGCCCGGAGCTCTGGACCCTCCACCGGTTTGGTGAGGTAGTCGAACGCGCCCGCGCGCATCGTTTCCACGATGGTCTCGGCGCTGTCGTCCCCGGTGAGGATAATAGGAACCACGCAAGGGTCGATCCGCGAGAGCTCGGACAGGACCGTCAGCCCGTTCCCGTCCGGAAGCCCAAGGTCAACAAACATGCAGGAGAACCGCTTCTCCTCGAACACGGCCCGGCCTTCCTCGCAAGACGCCGCGCACGTGCACTGATACCCGAGCTGCGCAATGACGTCGGCGAGGTACCCTTGTTGCCCAAGGTCGTCCTCGATGACTAGAATCTCTGTGCTTCCCGGAGAGAGCGAGATGTCATTCAAAGGTATGAGACTCCACCAGCATCACCCAATTTACAGCCCCTCGCTGGCTGGATGTATATACTCATGCTACCCTACGTTCGGCACCCTGTCAAGAAGAACACTCCGGCGCCGGGACAAGTATATACCACCACTGATAAACTCTCGTACAAAGTTGATCACCATGATGCAGCCACGCTGCCCGATTGCCCCTCCAATCATTCGAAAAAAGGGGCAAAACCAGTCGTTTTGGGGCATTCTTGGGCGATCCGGCATCGGGCATGAAACTTGCGTACTTGCAGCTTGGGGATCTGGAGCAGATGGAGCGAAGTCGGAATGGATGAGACCACCCGGTGGAAAGCCGCCGTTGACGATTTGAAGAAGCGATTACAGGAAGAGACGAAGCAACGGGCTGAGCTCGAACGGCGATGCCATCTGTTGGAGAAGCTTGCCCACCGCGACCCCGCAACGGGTCTGCGCACAGAGAGCTATTTGCGCACCCGGGTGCAGGAAGAACTCCAGCGCTCAATCCGCTATCCCGCCGCAACGACTCTAGTGACGGTCTGCGCGCCGGGAGAACAGCGGGATGTCATGCCGTCCCTGGGTCAACGGCTCTCGCAAGAACTGCGGGCGTCGGATCATGTCTTCCGCCTCAGCGACTCCAGCTTGGCCGTGTTGTTGGTGGAGACAGGTGAAGAGGGGGCGCGCCAGGTGTTGGACCGCCTTTCGGCCGACCTGGAACAGGTCATCGCTGGATACGGCTGTTCGGTTACCAGTTTCCCCACGGACACCAATCTGGCCGACGATTTCCTCCGCCTCGCCATGGAGCGCCACAACCAAGTGCAGGAGCGTGTCCTGCACAGCAACGGCGGCAACCACAACACCGGCGCCTCCGTGCACTAACCGCCCCCAACACTCTCCTCCTCCGCCGGCTCCCCCGGTCTCACAATACGGACACGGGAACCCGCCTCAGCGTAAGAAACCATCCCCCGGGGGCCATCGTTGGACCCAGGGGGATGATTGATCCTCGACAGGTACGGTATCCGCTGGGGCTTACGCGCCCCACTCGCGCAAAATGCGCTCGGTCTCTTCGTAGTGGCTGGTTTCATCCCGGACCATGTCTTCCAACGCCACTTGCAGCCCTTTGTCGCCGTATTCCTCCGCCTGCTGGGCCCGCTTCGAGTACGACTCGATGGCCAGCTTCTCGGCCTCCACAACCCGCTCCAGCATCTCCCGGTTGGTCTTCGCCGGAGGCACGGCGGCCGGCGTGGTCACGGGCTCGCCGCCGAGCGCCACAATCTTGTTGGCCAGAAACTGGGCATGACCGGTCTCGTCCGGCACTTCCGACATGAAGAAATTGAACAGTTGCGGCCGCATGGGCCCTGTCGTTTTCGCGGCGTATGTGACGTATTGAATCACCGCGCTCAGCTCGTTCGCCAGATCTTCGTTCAATGCATCTATCAACGCTTGCTTATTCATATATACCTGCTCCTTCGCCTTCATGGGTTAGAAACGCAGTAATGGTTGCTAGTGAATCGGAGAGAGCCCCCCGGCCCCGCCCGCGGGAACACCGCGGACCCTTCAACGCGCAAGCCCGTCCCCAAGACGCGCTAGGGCGGCGCGCTTTCCTAGTATGAGACACGGCCCGCCAACCGGTCAAGGCCCAGTCCTTGGGGCGCCGTTGACACGGTGCACGAAGGCGAGGACCTCCGCAACAGCCTGGTAAAGGTCCTCGGGGATCTCCGTATTGAGGTCCAACCGGGACAATACCGCGACGAGATCGGGGTCTTCCTGTATGGGGATGTTGTTTTCCCGGGCGATCTCAATGAGGCGTTCGGCTAGGAAGCCGCCGCCTTTGGCCATGACGCGGGGAGCGGTGTCCTGTTCGGAGTGGTAGCGGAGCACCACGGCGCGGCGGCGGATGGCGTCGCCGCCAGAGGGAGGCTGATTCATGCTTGAAGGTTTAACCTCGAGAAACGGCGCATTAGCGCCGCGGCCTCTTTCAGACGATCCCCATCCCATAGGGTGACCTGCACGTGCGCGCTGGGATACCCCGCGCCGATCAACCCTTCCTTCAGGCTGGGGGCGGCCCGTTCCAGTTCGTGGAGGACATTGGACTCAACAACGCGGAACCAGCAATTGCAGTGTCCCCGGACAATCGACAGGGTAACCCACATATCCCCGAGGCGGCCGGCGGTAAGGTCGAACACCACGGTGGCGTTCTGGCCGTCGAAACGGTTCGCGGCGCCAGCGCCTTCACCGAACAGGTGAATCTGCCCGGCGCCCAGGCCCGAGCGCTCTCCGAAAGCGAGCTCCATGAAGAGATAGGGCAGTTCGAATGCCCGCAAGTTCTGAAGTTGCGCGCTTGCGAGACGGTTCAACACCCGGTCCACCGTCTGTTGAAACTCATGATGCGCCCCCGCCTCGCGGAGAAACCGGGCCAAGGCGGCGTCATTGCGCATCCGGGCGAGCTCGGTCTGCGCGTCCTGCCGCAGGCTCTTGAGCAGTTCGTCCACGGAGCCGTGGTTGATGGCGGCGGCCAGGCGCGCTTCCGGCGAACGGCCAACCGTCAGCGTCAAGCGGCGCAACGCGTCCACCAAGCCAGACGCGCCGGACACAAGGAGGCCATCCACGAGGGCGGTAAACGCGCTGGCTTGTTGCTGGGACAGGGCGCCGCCGTTGGCGGCCTGCGTCACCAAGCTGGAAACGCGCTGAAGGTCCGGACCCAAGCGGCCGCGGTTCAGGAACAAGAGCAGGAGCTGTTCCAGGGGACCTTGCTTGGGCGGCAGGAACGCGGGCGGCAACTGCCGGGCCGTCTCAACGGCCCCGAGGGCGTTTAGGCTTTCCAGGGCGGCCGTCAGAACGCTCCAAATGCCCCCTTGCTGCGCCGGCGGGGTCGTGGATGGTTGCGGCGCGGCCCGGGGCGTGAGGCGCAGCTTGGGCCCGTTCCGGCCCTCCACGAGCTCCAGGTCCACGTGCTGGCCCGCCTGGATGCCAGCGACGGGTTCAATGGGCACGTTATGCGTGCCGATCTGCACGGACAGATTGTCCCCCGAAGCTTGGACCGTCCCGCTGTAGTGTTGGCCTGGGCGCAACTCGACCGCCTGTCCCAACTGGCCCACGACGGACACCATAACGGGACTGACGCCGTAGACACCGCCCATGCTCAGCTACCTCCGTTGTCCCGCAGACTCAGGATGAGACGCACTTCGCCCTTTCCGATGCCCAACTCGCTGGCGATCTGGGCCACGGGCATGCCGGCGTCGTTGTATTCGCAGACCCGCGCCTTGATGGCGTTCGAACCTGCTCCGCCATGGCCGGCCGAACGCCCTTCGTCTGCCGCCGATCCATCGCTATCGGCCTGCCCGAAAGCATTTCCCTCTCTCTGGCTCATGTTCAACAGGGCGCGAAAGGCGTCCCGAGCGGCTTCGGCGTCGGCCGGTTCGCCCGGCGGCTCGCCGGGCACATCGAAGTCTTGAGGGTTCGGCGTGTCGCCGCCGAAGTCAAGGCCCACCCAATACTCGGATTCCGGTTCCCGCTCTTCTTCCTCCGCGCCGGGTGAGGCGGAGGATGCCTCCGGCCGCTTCAGCAGTTGTAGGGGAGGCCGTGCTAAACCCTGATCTTTCCCGTCCTCGCCAGCAGGAGCGCTGGGATCGCCATTGGGCCGTACGGATTCGGCTTCGGCGTCCTCCGCCTCCGGCGACCCGGCTGCCTCATCTCGGCCCAAGAGACTACCGTCCCCGGCAGATTCCGTATCGGCGGACGCCTCCGTTTGATTGGGCTCAATCGCTTCGTCCGGATGGGAGCCGCGCGGGCGATCGCCGTCACGGATGTATCCGGTTTGCCGCTGAATGCTGAGCAGGTCCTCCCGCGTTTCGGCGGTTTGCAGCGCAAGCTGGCCCGTGGCCTCTTTGACGGCCTCCAGTTCGTCCCGGGCGTCGCTCATCATCCGGTCCATCTTGGCGATCTTTTCATCGAAGCTGTCGTTGAGCTGGCGGGCAAGCTCCTTTTGCTCGTCGAGCATGTCACGCATCGTCTGGAAGAGGATCATCATGTTCGCCATGTCGCGGGCATGGAGTTGCTGCCCCGCCCGCGGCTCGTTACGGCCCCGGAATCGGCGCCACAACGCCTGGACACCGAAACCGGCGCAGACGCCCGCGCCGCCAAGCATGGCGAACACGGCGATGGCGATTAGCCATTCGAATGGCGTCATGATATGGGCTCCTCTCGCGGCGGGGCTACGCTGGCTTCCCATGGGCGCTTCGGGACCCACCGCGCCAGGCGGAACAGCGGAAACGGGCGGGGGTCATCCACACGCGGCGCCTCCTG
>SLHB01000369.1 GCA_007136375.1 Candidatus Hydrogenedentota bacterium | reverse complement strand
GAGACAGCGGACCCTGGACCCGGCGGGACGGGCCCGCGGAGACAGGGTTGCCTTCCACTAGAGGGGTTGGCATCATGGGCGATCCATAGGGCCTGGAGCGGGCGAGGGTCCCCCGTTGGGGTCCAGGGAGGCCGCGCCGTTCAACCTGTTGGGCAATTTTGCCGACATAATGAAAAGGCGTCCCATGGGCGCCGGGAAAGGAATGCATGGAGCGCTGGATCAACAGCGAGGTGGTGTATCGCGGGCCGATCGTCTCCCTGCGCAAGGGAGAGGCCGAACTGGACGATGGGACGCGGGTCCATCGGGAAGTCGTGGAGCACGCTGGCGGGGTGGCGGTCCTTCCCGAGCTTAGCGACGGCCGCATCGTGCTCGTGCGTCAGTACCGCATCGCGGTTCAGCAAGATCTGTTGGAGATTCCCGCGGGACGGCTTGAGTCCGGGGAGACGCCCGCCGAACGGGCCGCTTGTGAGCTCGAAGAAGAGGTGGGATACCGCGCGGGGCGTCTAGAGCTGCTGTCCGAATGCCTTCCGTCGCCGGGCTTCACCGACCAAAAGGATTACATCTATCTGGCCACGGACCTTACCAAAACCGCGCAGAATCTAGAGTTCGATGAGCGCATTGAAGTTGTGACCATGCCCTTGGATGAAGCCTGGGCGATGGTGTCCCGGGGCGAGTTACAGGACGCGAAGACCTTGATCGCCGTCTATGCCCTCATGGCTCTGCGTCAGCCCCTGGCCCGCTGAGGATCGTTTTCGCGCCGGCCCCGAGGGGCTTGTCAAGTAACTACCGGTTCCTTCATGAGTAGTATACGATAGGAGGGCCGCTGGCCAGAGTTTCGTATTGCGGTCTAAACCCTTGGGAAGCAAGCCGTTAACACAATGCGCCATGACCTTCCGCCGGGCGGGTTGTCCGGCTTTTCAAGAAAAGGAACAGAAAAGCGTTGACAAATCGGCGTATTTTTGATAGTCTTGATATGAGGCTGCCAGCCATGGGCGTCGTGGGGTGGACCTGGCTGGCCCGGGTCCGTTGCGCGGCGGCGCCGCGGGCGGCTTCCTGCCCCAGAGGGGAGGTGCGCCATCGTGCTGTTCTCAAAGCCTACTAAAGCGGCCGGAATCGACATCGGCTCCCACTCGGTGAAAGTCGTGCTGGCGTCGAAGGCGGGCGGCCGGTTGCGGATCGAAAACGTGGGGTACGCCCTCGTCGACCGCAACCAAATGAACGTGGATCCCATCTCCGCGCAGGCCGAAGCCTTGCGCAGCGCCCTTCGTTTCATTCCCCTCGCGCAATGCCTGTGTGTCGGCGCCTTGCCCGGCCAGACCGTGGTTATCCGGTATCCCCGTCTGGCGGAGATGCCCAAGGATCGCCTTGCCGAAGCCATCGAGGCGGAGGCGGGACAGAACATCCCCTACGATTTGAGCGAAGTCAGCTTGGACTGGACGCCGTTGCTCACCGTGAACGAGGGCGACAAGACCCTCACCAAGGTGCTTCTGGTGGCCGCCAAGCACGAGGTCATCGAATCCCGCGTGCAAGTATCGGACCTGGCCGGGGTCCAGTACGCCATTCTCGACGTGGACTCCCTCGCGTTGGCCGACGCCGCTGAATGTTGCGGACTCTTGGGCGGTCCGGACCAAGAGGAAACGGTGGCCCTGGTGAACCTTGGCTTTTCGGGCACGAGCATCCATTTCACGAAAAACGGAGTTTCCAATTTCATCCGGGACGTGAACTGGGGCGGCCGCGAGATCATTCAGGCCGTGGCGAAGGCCCAGCGTTGCGAGTTCGCCGAGGCCGAGCGCGTGGTATTGGACGCCGCGCTGGAGGCCCCCGAGGCGGATGCGCCGTTTGAGGAGGCCCCTGAACCCGAGGCGGCGCCGGCCGCGGCCGAAGCGCCCCAGGGGCCTTCGCTCCTGGATCCCTTGGACGACGAATTGGGCGGACTGGGCGATCTCGGCTCGCCAAGCGGCGAACCCGCCGCGGCGGAGCGGCCGGCGGACACGGGTGGCGGCGGGAGCAAGCCTGGGCTGGCGAGCATGATAGGCACGCCCCTGAACCGGCTTGTCTCCGAGATCCGGCGCTCCTTCGATTATTACGAACAACAACTCTACGAACAGCCCGTCAGCCGGATCGTCTTGAGCGGCGGCACCGCCCACTTGCCCGTGCTTCGCGAGACATTGATGGACGAACTCGGAGTGGACGAGGTTGTCGTGGCGGATCCCACCGCGGACGGGATCGCCTTTGCGGACAACGCATCGTTGAACCAGTTGCGGGAGCACCCGGCGCAGTTCATGATCGCCTTGGGGCTCGCCGCCCGGGGAGTGGCCGAGCTATGATTCAAATTAACCTACTGCCGCACCATTTGCGGCCGGTCAAGCGCACGCCCTTGCCCTACTTGCTGAGCATTGCGGTGCTCGGCGGCGCGGTGGCGTGGATGGCCCTCACCTATCTGGGCGCGCGCGATGAGATTCGCGCCGCCGAAGCCGCCCTGGACGAGCGCCGGAGCGAGTTGGCGGCCTTGCAGGTCTACGTTGACCAAGCGAACGAGCTTGCCGCCGAGAAGCAAGCGCTCGCCCACAAGATCGGGATCATCGAGGAGATTGTCAGCGGACGCATGCTGTGGTCGCGCGTGCTCCACGATTTGAGCCGTCTCGCGCCGGACAATTTCTGGTACAGCGGCATCAGCGTGGAGACGCAGCAGTACCGGGAGCGCCGCACCGAACGGGATCCCGAGACGGGCGCCACGGAAACCCGGGACATAACCCTGCGGCGTCCCATCCTGCGGGTTCAAGGGTATGTGGCCGACAGTCCCGGAAGCCCCACGGGCGTCAGTCCGCTGATGCAGGCCGCCGAATCGGATCCCGACTTTTCCAGCCGGTTCCAGTTGGAGCCGCCCTCGTTGCGGCCCGCCGAGTTCGAGGGGCAAAACGTGACGAGCTTCACCCTCGAGTTTCTCATTGAGGGAGGGTTGAACAATGATTGACATGTTGAAGGGAACCGTCACGCCCAAGGATTGGGCGGCGGTGGGGGCCATATTGGCGGCCACCATCTTGTTGATGGCCGTGTTCGTGTTCTTCATTCACGCCGAGCAAGAACAAGCGCTGGCCGCCCTCGTGGAGGAGCGCCGGACCGTCGAGGCCGACCTCGCCATCGCCGAGGAGACCCGCGCCAACATCGAAGCCTTGGAAGAGGAAACGGAGATGGCGCAGGCCCTCGTCGACGAATTCGAGCGAAGGCTGCCCCACCGGCGGGAAATACCGCAGTTGCTGGAGGAATTCGAGGGCCTGGCCCAGGAAGTCGGGCTCGACATCGAAATGACGCCGCGGCCGCGCATCGTGGACATGGACAAAGAAACCATTCCCTACGCGATAACGGCCTACGGCGACTTCCATCAAATCGCGAGCTTCATCAACCGTCTTGAGCGTTTCGAGCGCTACTTGAAGGTGTCCGAACTCTCCATCTCCGAGCAACGGCAGGGCGTGGCCTCGGCCACGTTCACGCTGAGCACGTACCGGTTCTTGGAGGAGCAGCCGGCGCCGCAGCAAACCGCCCAGGCTGGGAGCGGAGGGGGCGCGTCATGAATCAGCGTCAGATCTACATCCTCGTCGGTCTGGTCTTGGTGTTGGGGGGCGTCCTTTGGCATCAAATGCGGCCAACGCAGGACTACCCGCAGCCCCAGCCGAGCGCTGGCGAGGAACAGCAGGCCACGGCCAACCAGAGCGCCGCTCAACAACGGCCGGCCGCCGCCCCCTCCGTCCAGACGGCGCAAGTGAACCTCGACGAACTGCTGGAGAGTGTCCAGGAGGTGGAGTTCGACTACGACGCCGAACGGACTTCTCGTAATCCAATGACACCGTTGGCTGGGCCGCGGTTCTTGGCTGTCGGCGGCGCGGAATCGCCGGGAGCGCAACCGGAGCCGACCCAGCTTGAAGCGGCCTTGCGGGCGATGCGGGTTAGCGGAATCCTCTTCGACGCGGCCAACCCACTGGCGGTGGTGAACGACGAAGTGGTCGGCGAGGGCGCCGAGTTGTCCCAGGGCGTTCGAGTCTCCGCCATCGAAAGCGACCACGTGGTGCTGACCATGGGCGAAACGTCCATACCCATCTATATCGAGGAGTACTAGGAGATGACCCTCTTCAAAAGCGGAAGGAGACTCCTCGTGGGGGCCCTTGCCATGGGGCTCTTGTCCGGCGTGGGCCACGCCCGGGATTACCACGAGGCCAAGCTGGCCGCGATCGGCCACGCGGCGGAGGCGGCGTCCCACGAAGAGGCGGTTCTGCGGGACGCGGCCGCCCGGGCCCACGCCCTCACGGAAGTGGGATTCCATGGCGGAGACGGAGAGGCGGCGCTTGCCGTTCAGTTGGCCGGCGCCCCTCCGGTGCGGTATTTCACCACGGAAGAGGACGGCGCCTTTGTGGTCGATCTGTACGATACGGTGAATCTCGCGGCGGGCGTGGAGTTGAACGGCCCGGAAGAAACGGGCGTGGGCGCTGTGCGCACGAGTCTCTACGCGTTGGAGCCCCAATTGATTTCGCGCGTCGTGGTGGAGTTGGACGGCGCGCCGGCGCCTCGGTTGGAACAGACCGGCGGCGCCCTGCGGATGGTGTTCGGGGGCTCCGATAACGATTCCCCGGCCGTCGCGGCGGCGCGCGCCTTGGACCGGGAGCTACAAGCGGACGGGTGGGCCGCCGCTCGCCACGCCTCGGCTGTTGACGAAGCCCACGCCAGAGCGCGCTTCCGCGCGGGGCAATTAGAAGACGCCCTGCGAACGCATGAGCGGGAAGCCCGGCGCGTCCTAGACGAAGGGGAGCGCTTTGTGCGGAGCGCCAGCGAAAGCGCGGGCGCGGACGAACTGGAAGACGGCGTGGCGGCGTTGAGGACGGCCCTTCGCGAGCACGAAGCGCTCTGGGCCGAATTCCGCGCGGCCGCCGAGACTTTCGAAGGACAGCGGGGGATGGTTAGCGGCCGCGCCCGTGAGATTGACCGGCAAGTCGAGAGTCAACGCCAATTCCTGGCGGCCATTCTCAATGGCGGCGAGGCCAACGCCAACAGCGCCAATGCCGTGATAGAACGCATCGACGGCTTGCGCGGCCAACTCGTCGCCGATCCCCTGGAAGAACTGGCGCAACATCGCGACGCATGCGCGGAAGCACTGCGCGACCACGAGGAATTGCTTACAAACTTGGCCGCTGCTGACGGGGACTTGGCGGCGCGCGCCGCCGCGTTGCGGGATCTCGTTGAACGGCGCGGCGTCCCGGCGGAACCCACGCCCGATGGGGGCGCCCCTAGGGAACAGCTTGCGGCGTTGGGCGAAGCCTTGGCCCGCGCGCCGGAAACCCTGTCAGGGAGCGCCGAGACCGCTCAGGACAGTCGTGCGGCGGCCCGATCGGCCGAGGCGTGGCTGGCTAACGGCGCTGGCGCCGAGACGGCTTCCACGGCGGAGCCCCTGTCTGGGAACGGCGTGGTGGCGCCGGCCGATCCGGATGCGGAGGACGCCGCGTACACCCCCGCCTGGGAAGGGCGCCGGCCCGACGGCGTTCGGCTCGCGACCTTCTACCAAGAGGCGACCGCGACGCGCCGGGAAAGCCGGGACGCGCGGCTTCAAGAGCTTAGCGGACAACTCGAAGCGGTCCGCGCGGCGCGGGTGGATGTGCCGTTGCAGCAGCCCCGGAGGCTCGCCGCAGCGGTGGAGCCGCCGGAGGGCGAAGAGTGGGATCCCGCCGACTGGCATTTGGATCACCTGAGCGACTACGACGAAGAACCCGGCGCCAACGACCTGGACGCGCCGCCGCCCCCCGTGGAGCCGGAGCCCGCTCCCGCGGATCTGAACGGGGAAGAGACCGAGATCTTTTCGCCGGATGATCCCGAGTGGGAGTTGCCCGTGGAGGACGATCCCGCGTTGGAGGACATGCCGCCGCCCATCGTGGACGCGGAGCCCGACGCGGATGCGCCGCCTCCGCCGCCGGCTGTGTTGGAAACGATGCCGGCGCCCGCCGACGCGCGGCCCCGGTACGACCCCAACGACGATCCGTTGAATCAGCTGGTGAACATCGATTTCCGGCAGATGGAGATGGCCAATGTCGTGGCGTTGCTCGCCCAGCGGGCGCAAGTCAACGTCATCGCCGGCGCGGAGCTGACCGGAACGGTGACCGCGAACCTCCGGAACGTGCCCTTGCGGCAGGCCATGGAAGTCGTGCTTCAAATGAACGGCCTGGGCATCGTTGAGGAAGCCGGCGTTTTCCGGATCGTGCCGTACAACGAGGCTCAGGCGGCCAACCGCGTGACCGAGATGGTCTACCTCGACCACGCGGACATCCAAGAGGTGCGGGACACATTGGAAAGCGTCGCCATGGGCGATCGCGATTCCCAGCTCATGAGCTTCACGGCCAACGAAGCGTCAAGCGTGATCATCATCGCCGGGCCGCCGCGGCGCGTCGATTACTACGCCGACCTCGCCGTCGAACTCGACGTGAGGGAGCCCGATCTGCCCACGGTGACGGAAGTGCTGCGGCTCAATTATCTGGAGCCCACCGAGGTGCAGCCCATCGTGACCTCCATGCTCTCCCAGGATGTGGGACAAGTCGAGATGGATGTGCGGGGCCGCAATCTCATCGTCACGGACATGCCCATGGTGGTCGAGCGGATCCGCGGCATGCTCGAGAGCATCGATTCCCCGGTGAAGCAGGTGGCCATCGAGGCGCTTATCGTGGACGCCGTCTTGCGGGACGCCTCCGAGACGGGCGTCAACTGGATGCTCGACATCCTGCGCCGCCACAACCGCCGCGGCCAGGTCGTTGGCCATTTGGAGGAGCTGTCGTTCGACGCGACCCTCGGCAACATCGGCGCGGAGTCGCTTAACGCGGGCATCCTGAACTTTGGCGTGCTCAGCAGCCGCGTGGACTTCCGCGGCGCCATCGCCGCCGAGGTTCAGAGCAGCAACGCGGAGATCCTGGCGAACCCCGTTGTCGTCACCGTCGAGAATAAGATGGCCGACATCAGCATTGTCCAGGAGTTCCCATATCAACAGATTACCCAGGCCACGACGGGGCCGCCAATCTCCAGCACGGAGTTCAAGGACATCGGCGTGACCCTCGAAGTGACGCCCAGGGTCACCCACGACAACGACATCCTGGCCGATGTGACCGCGAAGCAAAGCTCGATCTCGGGCATGACGCCCGACGGCGTGCCCATCGAGGACATGCGCGAGGCCAGCACGTCGCTGCGCACGGGGAATGGCCAGACCATCTTCATCGGCGGATTGCGGAACATTTCGGACCGTATCGACGTGAGCCGCGTGCCGGTGCTGGGCGATATTCCGGTGATCAACTTCATGTTCCGCCAGACGCAGGTCGAAAAGATTCACACCGAGCTGATGGTGTTCTTGACCTGCCGCGTGCTGGAGGATCTGCCCCCGGAGTTGACGGAGCGGCAACAGCACCGCTACAACCTGATGGATGAGGTCCCGGAAGTCCCAAACGCGCAACGGGACATGTTCCGTAGCATCGTGAATCCGAGCGAAGTCCGCGAGCCGGTGTGGCGGCGCGGCACGGAGTAGCGTCCCTCAAACCGTCAAGCATGCGTCTACGCGCGTCCCACGGGTTTCCACGGAAGCCCGGGGGACGCGCTTCTTCTTGGTGGGGTGGTATAGCTGGATGCGCTTCGCCGCGGGGGTCAAAGAGGAAGCCGCCTGGCGGGAGTGTCGTCTCCCCGCCAGGCGGCGCGTGTTCCAAAAGGAGTG
>SLHB01000168.1 GCA_007136375.1 Candidatus Hydrogenedentota bacterium | reverse complement strand
GACGAGGCCCCGCCGGCGCGCCACCGTGGCTCGTGCGTGGGATGGGGCGGTTGGGGCGCTGTTGTGGAAAACTGGCCGGGTTTCGTGGGAAAGCGGCGCCAAAAGGGTCATAAGTGAGGTTGTTTTCTCGGAGACCATGTGATTACCGATAAAGGTTGTTGTTTTCCGGCTCGCGGGGGTTGTGGATAACTTGTTGACAACGTGCCCTTGGCCGGGGGATCCAGGCGCCTCCCGCTGTATTCAGAACATGCCATAGGGGTCGAGATCGACCTTGAGTTGCACGCTTCCCGGCGGTTTTTGACGCTGGAAGGCCTCGCGGCTCGCGCGGACCAGCGTGTTGAGCCGCTTTGCTTTCCCGCATAGGAGGCCGAGGCTCCAACGATACTTCTTCCGCACGCGGCGCACGGTGGCGGGGGCGGGGCCGAGGCGCTCAACGCCGTCGAAGCCGTGGGCCTCTATCTCTTCGTGAACGACGCGGGCCAGTTGCATGATGGCCCGCTCCGCCGCCTCCGGATCCTCGGACTCTATCATGAGGTTAGCGAGCCGGCGGAAGGGAGGATAGGCCGCGCCCTCCCGTTCGGCGATTTCCCGCTGATAGAAGCCCTCCACGTCGTGATGGGCCGCCGCTTGGATGGCGTAGTGGTTGGGCCGGTAGGTTTGCAACACGACCTTGCCGGGCTTGCCGCCGCGTCCGGCTCTCCCGCTTACCTGGGTGACGAGCTGGAACACGTTCTCGGCCGCGCGGAAGTCGGGCAGGCACAGACCGGTGTCCGCGTTGAGCACGCCCACGACGGTGACGCCCGGATAGTCATGGCCCTTCGCGATCATTTGAGTGCCGATGAGGATGTCGATCTCGCCGCTGGCGAAGCGGCCCAGGATTTTGGCGTGGCCACCCTTTCGGGCTGTCGTGTCCGCGTCCATGCGCGCGACCCGCGCGTTTTCGAAGGCCTTCATGAGGTACTCCTCGGCCTTTTGCGTGCCCGCGCCCAGGTAGAGGAGGGGGTTGAACCCGCATTCCTCGCAGACCTGGGGTACGGCGCGGCGGGCGTTGCAGTAGTGGCAGGCGAGTTGCGCGCCCTTGGCGTGGTAGGTGAGGGTGACCTGGCAATCGCCGCATTCGGCGGTCCATCCGCACTGGGGGCATAGGACGAAGGGGGCGTAGCCGCGGCGGTTGAGCAAGAGCATGGCCTGTTCGCCCCGGGCCACGCAGGCCTTCACTTCCTCTTCGAGGTGGCGGGATAGGATGGCGTTGGCGCCGGTCTCCCGGGTTTCCGCGCGCATGTCGACCAGGGCCACTTCCGGCAGCGCGGCTTCCGTGGCGCGGCTCCGGAGGAGGAGGCGCTCGCTCTTGCCGCGCTTGACGTTGACAATGGATTCGACGGAGGGGGTCGCGCTGCCCAGGACGCAGACGGCGTTGTTCATCTGGGCGCGGACGACGGCCACGTCGCGGCCGTGATAACGGGGGGCCTCGCCCTGCTTGTACGAGCTGTCGTGCTCCTCGTCCACGACGATAAGCCCTATATTGGCGAGGGGCGCGAAGATGGCCGAACGGGCGCCGACGACAATGCGGACATCGCCTCGTTTGGCCCGGCGCCACTCATCGTAGCGTTCGCCTTGGGCGAGGCCGCTGTGGAGCACGGCGATGTCCGTTTGGAATCTGGCCTTGAACCGGCCCACGGTCTGGGGGGTGAGGCTGATCTCCGGCACAAGGATAATGGCGCTCCGTCCTTGCGCCAAGGCGTGCTCGATGGCTTGGAGGTAGACCTCGGTCTTGCCGGATCCGGTGACGCCCTGGAGGAGGAAGGTGCGGTAGGCGCCCGCGTCGAGGGCCTGGGCGATCGCGTCATGGGCCGCGCGCTGATCCGCGTTGAGCGCGTGTTTTTCCGCGCCATCGGCCGCGGCTTGGCCGCCCGGACCCCGCAGGAGCTCCCGCTTCTCCAGTGCGACAAGCCCTTTTTCGGCGAGCGCCTTGATCACCGCGCCGTTGATGCGGTGTCGTTCGAAGAGAACCGCTTGGCTGCGCTCCGGTTCGCCGTGGAGCAAATCAAAATAGACGGCGGCCTGCTTGGGCGCCCGCCGTTGCAGCGCGCCGAGCCCGGCCTCGTCCGGCACGCGTTCTTCCACGATGCGGACGTAGGTCTCTTGGCGAATGGACACCCTGTCCCGCGGCGCCTCCGTCTCTTCGTGGATGACGCCGTTGTCGGCCAGGGCGCGCAACGCGGCCCCGAGGCCGGTCCGCCCCGCTTCCTGGGCGATCTGCCGCTCCGTCATGGGCCCTCGGCCGTAGAGGAGCGCGGCCACCTTCCGTTGCGTTCCGTTGGCGGGGCCGTCGGCGAGGCGTTCCGGCACGAGGCTGTAGCGGTTCTGGTTCTGGAGGTGCAGGCCCGCGGGCAAAGCGGAGTGCAAGGCCTCGCCCCAGCCGCAGCAGTAGTACTCGGCGATCCACTTGCACAGCTCCACCAACTCCCCGGAGAAGACGGGCTCGCTGTCGGGCAGATCCACGACGGAGCGTATGTCTTCGCTGGCCACGGGCGTCTCGGCGGCGAATCCCGTGATGTAGCCGGTCTCCAGGCGTTTGCCTAGGGGGAGGAGGGCCCGCATCCCCACGGCCGCGCGGGGACGCAGCTCCGGCGGGACTTCGTAGGTCAGGGGTTCGAGGAAGGGCCGCGGGAGCGCGGCCTCCACGTAGCGGGGCTCGGTCATGAATTAGCTTTGCGCGGCGGTGCGCCAGGTGGACGTGTCGACGAAGCGCCGCCACACCGCCAGCTTGCCCTCGGGCACGCGGGGGCCGAGCACGGGCATCCAGCCGGGTTTCCGGGGCTTCCGGAGGAGGGGCATGTCCGCTTCCTCGGGGGTGCGGTTGGCCTTGCGCACGTTGCAGGCGAGGCAGGCCACCACCAGGTTTTCCCAGGTGTCCGCGCCGCCCCGGGATTGGGGGACGACGTGGTCAATGGTGAGCTTCGAGCGGTTGTGGCGTTTGCCGCAGTACTGACACACGTTGTTGTCGCGTTCGAAGATGCTGTGCCGGGAGAAGCGGACTTCATGGCGGATGAAGCCGTTGAAGTAGTCCAAGATAATGACGTCTGGCACGCGGATGCGCAGGCAGGGCGTGTTTACATAATGCCCGTGGTTCTGGCCTTCCCAGAGGGCGATCCAGTCATCGAAGGCGTGGAGGCTGAACTCGGTGGGGTGGACGGCCCGCGCATGGCCTTGATAGAGGAGGCACAGCGCCCGCTTGGCCGGCGTAATGTGGACAGCCAGCCAAGAGCGGTTTAGCACGAGCACGTGTCCCTCAAGCATGACGTCTGGTCCCGCCGCGGAAGCTGAAGGGAGGCGGCCCCATGCGCGCCATGCTGGCTGGAGCGAGGGTTGGCGCCCGCCGCCCCGTGTGGGAGGCCACTGCCGCGCGCCGGCCGGTTCGGCCGCCCACGCGGCGACAGCTTACTTCACTACCGCGCACCTTTCCATTCCATGTCCAGCCTTTGTTCAAGGTCCATCCGCGCGCCGCCGTGGACGGTCCCGCGCCGACGGCGCAACGTCAGTATACGGAGCCCCGGAAAAGCTGTCAAACCCCTGGAGATCCCGAGCTCGCCGGGTTGGATTGAAATGCGGAGACCACATCTCCCTAAATTCCCCTCAAAAGGGGGACTTTCGCGCATCGGCCGGTGGCGCGTTTCGTTCACCAAGCCGATGAAGAACCTGATTTCTCGCTCAACCGTTGACGCCGGGGTAGCCTGAAGGACGGGGGACGTATATGGCTAGACGGGAGGGCTTGCCCCGCGATTGGGGGATGTTGGATCAAGTATCGGCGTTGTTGTCTTCGTTTCTGTGTTCGCCTTCGCTTGTCCCGTCCTTGAGGCGCTGTATTTCGCTGGCCATGCGGTTAATGGCGAGCTTCAGCTCCAGATGCTGGCTCTCCAGCCGGGCCTGATAGCGGGAAACGCCCGCGCCGAGCAGCAGCACGCAGGCGATAATCACGAAAGACATCATCATGATGGCGGCGGCGGCGATGTCTCCGGCCATGCCGTGCCACAGGCGGGAAAAGAAGAAGAGGGCGACGAACAGGCTCAGCAGCGCGAGGAAGATATTGGCGTACCAGCCCGCCTGGAACAGTTTCCACGTTCGGGCGTTGTTTTCCGCGGTCAAGCGGCCGGTGTCCCCTTCGCCCGTTTCTTCCTGCTCTTGTTCGGTGTCGCGCGCGCCCTGGGTCATTGGGAGTGGCCTGCTCCGTCCTTGGTTGGGTTGTTTTCACACCACCGGCCCGGAGTATACGGCCGCCTCTCCGGGCAGTCAAACCGGTTCTCCCATTTCCAATCGCCGGGTTAAGCTCGGGATGCTGGGACTACATCCCCGCAAATTCCCCTGTGTGTTCGAGGACATCGTTTATAGTTTTGGCCCAGGCTCCAAATTTATCCGGCGATTGGGGTTCTTGCATCGGGACGCCCATCCGGTGCAAGCTTAGGGACAATGCACAGCTTCAGCAACTAGCGGATTCGCTTGCGGCGGCCGTGGAGGCTTCCGCCGAGCGTGGCGGGAACGCGGAAGGCGCCGTGCGCGGGAGCCCAAGCCGGGATCCGGCCGGGCGTCCTTTGTCGCCGGATCCAGCGCAACACGAGAGGGAGAGTGACATCATGGAGCCGACTCGGAGGCAATTCCTTGCTGGCGCGGCCGCGGCGGCCGCGGGCGTCTACGTCAATACCCGGCGGAGCGCGCGGGCCAGCGCCAACGAACGCATCGGCGTGGCCCTCATCGGCTGCGGCGGCCGGGGGCGGGGCATGTACCAAAGCCTCATCGACGCCCGCGATGACCTGAACCTGGATTTTCCCGCCGTCTGCGACGTGTGGCTGCCCCAACGGGAAGCCGCGGCGGACTATGTCGAGGACGTCGTGGGCAGCCGTCCCCAGACGTTCGCGCGCCATCAGGACCTGTTGGAGCTCGACGAGGTGGACGCCGTGTTCATCGCGACGCCGGACCACACGCACAGTCCGATCGGCATTGACGCCGCCAACGCGGGCAAGCACCTCTTCGTCGAGAAGCCCATGGCGCATCGGCTGGAGGACGCCAACGCCATCGTGGACGCCGTCGAGGCGAACGGCGTGGTGTGTCAGGTGGGCACGCAGCGGCGCTCCAGCGCGCAGCACGCCGGGGCCGCGCGCTTCATTCAAGAGGGCGGACTTGGGACGATTGTGAAGTGCGAGTGCAGTTGGAACCGCAACGTGCCCTCATGGGACCGGCCGTATAACGACGTCCGCGAAGATGAGGTGGACTGGGAACAGTTCCTGGGCTACCACGAGGCGATTCCCTTCGATCCCCGCCGGTTCCGCTGCTGGCACCTGTACCGGGACTATGCCCTGGGGCTCGTGAATCTGCTGGGCAGTCACCTCATCGATATCGCCCAATGGTACACCGACGATCCTTATCCGGTGTCGGCCGTCGGCATGGAAGCGCTTCAGGTGTTCACGGACCGGGAGAACGCGGACCAGCAAGAGATTATCCTGGAGTTCCCGAAAGGCCATGTCGTGCGCTTCGAATCGCGCCTGAACAACGCCTACAATTGGCTCGGCGCCGAGAACGTGTTTTCCGGCACCAAGGGCGTGCTGGACACCTCCTCCTGGACCGCCCGGGGCGACGGCGGCATCGTGGAGGAGCGCCTGGGAGAAGAGATCCGCGTCGAACCGGCCGAGGACGTGACGGGCGGCATCCTCAGCAACTGGATCACCTGCATCCGGGAGAACCGCACGGACACCCACGCTCCGGTCCACGCGGGCCACGCCCACTCCATCGCGGCGATGCTCGGATATCAAGCCGCCTACACGGGCCGCAAGCATGTGTACGATCCGGAGGCCCGGAGCATCAGCGAGGCCTAGGGCTTCGCGTTAGATCGACGCCAACCACGATCGCGGAGCGGAGGCGCCAGCGCGGACTCCGCTCCGCGGTTTGTTTCAGAGGGATATCCCGGTTCCGAACGCCAACGCGTCACGTCACGGGCACGATGCAGCGGAAACCCACTGTCGTGAGTTGGGATTCGGGAAAGAGGCCCTTGCGGAAAGCGCAGCGCAGCTCGGTGGGCGGCGAATGCCATGACCCGCCGCGGACGGCCCGGCGCGGCGTGTGGTGGCCCTGCATCTCCTTGCGCTTCGCGCCGCTGTAGGGCACGAAGGCGTCGAGGGTCCATTCGTACACGTTGCCCGCCATGTCGTAGACGCCGTCGGGTGTGGCCCCTTCGTCGTGCATGGCGACGATGCTCGGCATGTTGAGGAAGTCGCCATAGTTCGCTCGCATCGGCGTGGGTTCGCTGTTGCCCCAGGGGTAGACGCGGTTTTGTTTGCCCCGGGCGGCGAACTCCCATTGTGCTTCAGTGGGCAATTGCTTGCCCGCCCAAGCGGCGTAGGCGTTGGCGTCGCCCCAGGAGACGCCGATGACAGGCTGATCCGCGCCGCTGAACTCGCTGTTGCCCCAGAACTTGGGCGGCGGGCGCCCGGTTTGTTCGAGGAACAGCGTATATTGTCTCACGGTAACCGGGTATATATCTATGTAAAATGACTCCAATTCCGCTTCGAATTCAGGCGCTTCCGCAGGGACTTCGTCGTTGCCCATGAGAAAGCTGCCCCCTTCCATCAGCGCCATCCCGTCCGTGGACGCCTGAGCTCCACTGCTGGAGTGGGCTTGGACCGCGGGCTTCGGGGCTTGCCGGTAAGACTCTTCGTACGCTTTCATCAAGGACGCCCGGAATTCGTCGGCCGTCTGCCACCGGTTGTCCCGCTCTTCCCGCAGCGCCTTGCTCAACACGGAGAGCAGCGACGGCGCCACGTCGTCCCGGACGTTGGCGGTCTCTGTAAAGGCATCCAAGGGCGTGCGAAGGGTCAACAGTTCATAGAGGACGAGGCCGGCGGAATAGATGTCCGCGCGGAGGTCCACCTTGTGATGTTGTTTTTGTTCGGGCGCCGCGTAGCCGAATGTGCCGACAACCCGCTTAGCGCGGTGGCGCGGCCGCAGCTCGACTTCGCCCTCGTCCACCGCCTTGGCCAATCCGAAGTCGAGGACCTTGACGTGCTCGCCCGGGGTTAGCATGATATTCTCGGGCTTGATGTCCCGGTGGACGACCGTTCGGTGGGCGTGGCTCAGCGCCTCCAATATTTGGATCATCAGCGCTACCGCGAGCCGCACGCTGACGAGCTTCCTCGATGCGCGGTGCTGCCGCAGGTAGGCGCGGAGGGACTGGCCCTGCACGTACTCCATTGTCAGGTAGAGGATGCCCTCCGGCGTCGTCCCCACGTCGTGCACGGCCACGATGTTGTCGTGCCGCAACCGCCGCGCGACCTGCGCCTCTTGGATGAACAGGCGTTGCCCGCGCTGCGTCCGGAGCATCTTGGGGTTCATGAACTTGAGGGCGATGGCTTCGTCGACAAGGGTGTCGTAGGCCTTGAACACCATGCCCATACCGCCCTTGCCGATGCGTTCGCCGATCTCGTAGCGGCCGGCGACTTTGTCCCCCTCCTGGAATGACAGCGTGGCCGGCTTCGCCGCGGCGGCCCCGGCCGTGGACGGCGCTGTCACGGCGGCCCCGCAGCCGAAGCACAGCCCTTCCCGCCCGGCGAGCGCTTCGGGAACGTAGATGCGTACGCCGCAAGCGGAGCAGTCAACGGGGATCATGGCTAATCTGGAGCAAGGCGTTCCCCCGGCGGGGCCGTAGACAAAGACAAACGTGTGCTGGCGCGGGCGTCCGGCGCCATGGCTTATGGAGGCGCGGACAAGGACGTCACGAAAAGGCGTCCGATTCTAGCACGGG
>SLHB01000007.1 GCA_007136375.1 Candidatus Hydrogenedentota bacterium | reverse complement strand
GTAGCCTACTGCTCCACCGCTCCAATTCCAACTGGGGCAAGACACTCACCCTAACCCGGCGATCCGGGGCGGGGCGCGGCTGGAAATTGGCGCCGCGCACAAGTATGCTTCCCCGCGCGCCAGGGGACCGGCGCGTTTGCACCCCCGCGCGCCCAGGGGACCGGCGCGTTTGCACCCCCGCGCGCCATGGAATTCGCGCGGCTATTCACCGCAAAGGGAGCGCCCCACGTGTGGGAAGTATTACAGCTTGGCTTCATTCAGAACGCCATCGCCGCCGGGATTCTCGCCAGCCTGGCCTGCGGCGTCATCGGCGCCTATGTCGTCGTCAAGCGCATCGTGTTCATCAGCGGCGGCATTAGCCACGCCTCCTTCGGCGGCCTGGGCATCGCCGCGTGGCTCTCCATCCCCCAACTCTACGGCGCCCTGGCCTTCAGCATCCTGGCCGCCCTCGTCATCGGCCTCGTCAGCCTCTATGGCCATGAACGGGAGGACACCCTCATCGGCGCGCTATGGGCCATAGGCATGGCCGTCGGCGTCATCTTCATCGACATGACCCCCGGCTACGCCGTCGATCCCATGAGCATCCTCTTTGGCGACATCCTCCGGGTGAGCGCCACGGACGTGCGCATCGCCCTCCTCCTGAACGTCGTCATCGTCGCGACCGTGGTCCTCCTCTACAAGGAGTTCCTGGCCGTGTGCCTGGATTCGGAGTTCGCCCGCCTCCGGGGCGTGCCCGCCTCGTTCATCTACCTGCTGCTCCTCTGCCTCGTCGCCCTCACCATTGTCGTGCTCATCCGCGTCGTCGGCATCGTTCTTGTCCTGGCCCTGCTCACTCTGCCCGCCGCCATCTGCCGCCACTTCACCGGCCAGCTCCACACGCTCATGGTCGGCTCCGCGCTCCTCGGCGCGTGTTTCACCATGGCCGGGCTCTGGATCTCCTACATCACCGACCGGCCCGCAGGCGCTTGCATCGTATTGCTCGCCGCCACGGCCTATGGGGGCGTGTGGCTGTTGCGGCAATTCGCGCCCCGGCTGCTGACGCCCGCGTAATCCCGGGCGGACGCCGCGCCGTCCACCGGCTCCACGCGCACCTCGGCGGGCCGAAGGTTTAGCACATAGCCCCGCTTGGGCACGGCCGTGATGAGCCGCTCCCGCGCTGGCGCGGCAGCTTTCATCCGGTTCAGCAAGCGGCGCTTGTGGAAGTGCATCTGGTTTGGCTCCACCACGCTTTCGGGCCACAGCGTCTGGTAAATCGTCTCATAGGCCACGCATTCGCCCGGATGGGCGGCGAGCAGCCGGAGCAGCCTGTATTGCTTGTCCTGCAACGGCACGGCGTGACCGTCGAGCCGCGCCTCGTTGGGCCGGGCGTCGCTCATGGCCAGGATCGGCGCGGCGGCGGACGCCCGTTCCGCGAGCGGGGACGCCGCCTCCGGCGCGGACGCCGTGTGTTCCTGCGCCCAGGCGCGCAAGGCCGCGGCCGTCCCGGGCGGAACCCATCGCTCAATCAGGCCCTCAGGCGCCTGCGCCAAGGCTTCCGGCGTTTCAAGCCCTTCCACGCACAACGCGGCCATCGCCTCCCGGGTCAGACCGGGCGGGTCCAGCCGCGCGAGGGGCAAGGCCGTCTCCGGCACACCGTAACGCACGCGGCCCGCCAGGGCCCGGATCGCCTCCACGAACGCCGCGTCCAGCGCCTCGGCCTCGGCGAGGGCGGCCGCGCCATCCAACAGCCAGCCCGTTTGATCCGCGGCGGCGAGTACTTGGCCCGACAGGACGCGGTAATCCGTCTCGACATCGTACATGGGCCGCATCGCGATCCAGTCCATCAGGAACAAGGCCGTCTTGATGGCCCGGGTCTCCTCGAAGGTGGGCGCGGCGGCGGAGCGGCGCAACCGGTTCAGCGGGACAGCGGCGGCCGTGGGCAGGGCGGCGGCGCGTTCCCGCAGCATGCGCGCATACCCGGCCTCCGCGTACTCCCGCATCGCCAGGGGCGTCTGAAGCATGCGTCCGCACGGGGTCAGCGCGGCGGCCAACACGAGGTCCAGCGGCGCCCACTCCCGCCCCGCCGACTGGGCGAGCCAATGCCGTAACGCCCGCGCCGTCTCGATGGACACGCCGGCCGAGGCCACGGCGCATCCCAAGGGCGCCGCGGCGAGTAGCGTGTCCCTTCCCGCCGGGCCCTTCTCGGCGGCGATGAGCGCCTCCTCGACAAGCCGTTCCGCCGCTTCCCACGCAAGCGCCGCGACGCCGTCCGCCGCCAAGGTTTCCGCCCAAATCCACCGGCCCGTAAGGGTGCGCTCCAGAAAGGCAGCGATGTCCGCTTCGGGCGCGCGGGTCCGCGCCGCCACGAAACGCAACACGTGATCGTCCAAGGACCCGTTGGCCAACTGGGGCTCCACGGGGTCCCGCGGCCCCGTCGCGCAACGCCGCCACAGGGCCTCCGCCTCGAAGGGCGTCGCGGCGGCCACCATGGCGCGGCCAAAGGGGGCGCCGGCGCCGTAGCGGCCCGCCCGTCCGCTCATGTTCTCGAATTCCGCCCGGGTCACCGGCGTCTTCCACGGCGCGCCAAGACGGAAGTCATGCCGCCACTTGTCCGCGGGAATAAACACGTTCTGGGCGGGCAGGTTCAACCCCTGGGCCAACGTCGCCGTCGCGAAGAGGACCCGCGCCTCCCCATCGCGGAAAGCCGCCTCGACCGCGGCCCGCTCCGAAGGCGTCAGATCCGCGTTGTGAAAGCCCACGCCCGCCGCCAAGGTTTGCAGCAGCGCGTCCCGCGAATGGGTGGGCTCCAGGGCGCGCAACGCCGCTTGCGCCGCTTCCGCAGGAGGCAGGCTCAACCGTTGCGCCAACGCTTCCGCGCCACGCCGCGCCTCCCGCCGCGTCCGCGTGAACACCAGGCAGGATTCGTCCCGGCCTGTGAACGCCTCGACGGCGTCCATGGTCATCTCCCACGCGGAAGCCCCGCCGCCGGCGGTCAGGCGCTCCTCCCCCTCCGTTCCGCCGTTGTGCGTCCGGCGCCGGAACACGCCGTCGTGGAGCACGCCATAGCACAGCTCCACGGGACGGGCCTCCCCTTGAACCAAGGACGCGTCCATCCACGACGCCAAGCGCTCCGCCTGGCCCACCACGGCGGACAGCCCAATGAGCCGCGCGCCGCTCTGGAGAATCTCCGTCAGCAGCGTCTCCACCCGCGCGCCCCGCTCCGGATCGGAGAGCAACTCCAGTTCGTCGGCGACCACCACGGCGATCTCCCCCAACCGCCCGGGCCGCCGCACCAACAACTGCGTCAACTTCTCGTACACCACCACGGCCAAGGCAAAGCGCCCTTCCTCGAAGGCCCGGTCGAATTCCCGCCGATCCCGCGTGGATATGATCACGTCCACGCCGAAATCGGCGTACTTCGCCTGGAAATCCCGGTATTTCTCTTCCGCAAGGGCTTTTAACGGCGTGAGATACACGGCCTTCCGGCCCTGCAACGCCGCGTGGAGCGCCGCCATTTCGCCGATGAAGGTCTTGCCCGAACTCGTCGGCGCCTGAACCAGCAGATTGCCGCCGCCGAACAAATCGTGCCGCGTCACCGCCGCCGCCTGCAAGGGCAAGAGCGTCCGCCCTTCTCTGGCGATCCACGCCTCCACCACGGCCTCGGGAAACCCGTGGGCCCGCAACGCGTCCATCTCCATACACCAGCCCTCCCCGGCCCGCGCCGCCGCCCGGCCCGTTTCAAGACCGGGGAAGGATACTGTATGGCTGTTCAGTTTTCAAGGTTGGTCCAAGGGGTTCTCGGCCTGCCCCGCAAAGCGGGCTTTGCCTTCGTCAGGATCCACCTCCTCACCGCACTCCCCAAGCCGTCCAGGCGGTCTGCCTCGTCTCTGACACTGTGTCTTTATGGTTTGTCGCTTCTCCTTCTCTGTACTGATTTTCGACAAGGAACTGTCCCAATTCTGTTGGCGGAGAGGGGGCAGCGGCGTTGCGGCCGCCTCCAACCTATGGAACCTTAATAAAGACGCGCGTATTATGAGCTTTGTTTGACCTCGCGAGATCCATGGCCAAGATCCGTTCTTGGCCCAGGGATATTGCATGCGCCGATCTCCTGCGCGGAACCCGGTTGTGTCTGTTGGCCCCGGCCGCGCACGCCGCCATGCTACGTCGCCTACCGGCACGGGGGGAGGGGCCGGCATGCAGGGAAAGGCCGCCTGGGCATAATGCCATATGGCGCGCTCGCGAATTCATCTATCCAGCACGCAATGGAGCCGCCCGCCAGCCGGCGCACCACGCCGCGGCCGGGCAACTGGGGGTATAGCATGCGATTAGCACGTGTCTTGACCGGATGTGGCGCCGTCCTGGCGTTTGTGCTCTGCAGCGGCGGCCCTTCGCTCGCGCAGACGCCGCAAGCGCCATCCGGACTCCTTCTGGAACGGCTCTCCGACCCACTTGGCGTCGACCACCCGAGACCGGCGTTGAGCTGGGTGCTCCGTCATCCGGAATCAGATCAGTATCAGACCGCCTACCAAATCCAGGTGGCCACACACGCCGAGGCACTGGAGAACGGCGAACCGGATGTCTGGGACTCGGGGAAGGTTGAGTCGCCGGAATCCAGCAACGCGCGGTACGCCGGTCCTCCGCTGAGCCCGAACGCTGTCTATTACTGGCGCGTCCGCACTTGGGACAAGCACGATGCACCGAGTCCGTATTCCGCGGCGCAGATGTTCGTTACGGGGATTGGGGACGAATGGAAGGCCACGCCGATTTGGGCGGGCGTCGGCGAGACCGCGCCGGACTTCGCCTTTCTCCGCCATGAATTCACCTTGCCCGCCGGAGATATCGAACACGCCGTCGCGCACGTGACCGCTCTTTCGCCCGAACCCGCCTCGCAGTATGTGTACCGGCTTTACATCAACGGCGCGTTCGTGGGCTGCGGCCCCGAGCGGGGCTTCAATGGCGTCAACCGTTACAACACCTACGAAGTCTCGGACTATCTGGAGGCGGGCGGCGGCAACGCCGTGGCGGCCCTGAACTACACCAGCGAAGAACGCAAGTTCCTATTCCAGATGGATGTCCACTACGCCGACGGGAGCCGGGAGACCATCGTGTCGGATACTTCCTGGCGCGCCCTCGACGGGGACGGCGTCTACGTGGACGGCGGCAACGCGGGCCACGGCTCGTACTATTACGCGCCCAGAGAATTCATTAACGCAATGAACTACCCCTTCGGCTGGAAAGAAGCCGGCTTCAGCGACGCTGACTGGTCCCAGGGCGTTGAGACGGATCCCGTTGCAAACGTGCAAGCCTCGACGCAGTACAACGAAGTCAAGATTCTCACGGAACCGGCGCGCGTCACCGAGCGCGGCCCCGGCCATTATTTCATCGATTTCGGCCGCTCCCTGATTGGCGGCTTCCGTCTCGCGAACATCGAGGGCGAGGCCGGGCAGGAGGTGGACATCCGGCTCGGGCAGGAACTCTCCGGTCCGCAGACCGTGCGCTACGCCAAACGCACGGGGAATACGTATCAGGAGACGTGGACGCTGACCGGCGGAACGCAAACACTGACAAACTGGGGCTACCGCTCCTACCGTTACGCTGAGGTCAGCGGTGCGCCGGAAGGGCTCGGTCCCGAGAACTTCCTGGCGGCGGTGCTGCGGCAACCCTTCGACGAGGCCGAGTCCCGCTTCGAGTCCTCGGATTTTGTGCTGAACGACATCTGGGACATGCTGAAGTACGGCCTTAAAGCCACGAACCTCGACGTTTACGTAGACACGCACTCCCGTGAACGCCGCAATTACGAGGGCGACGCCTACATCAATCAGCTTTCGCAGTACGCCGTCGAGCGCCAATACGCCTTCCCCCGTTATTCCATGGAATATCTGTACTACCGGCCTACGTGGCCGACCGAGTACAAGCAGGTTTCCGTTATGATGGCGTGGGAAGATTACATGTACACGGGCAACGCCGACTCGTTAGAGGCGCACTACGAGATCCTGCAATCCAATACCCTCGAACCGTTCATCAACGACGACTATCTTGTGGAGAAACCCGAAGACGTTGGTTCACCCTGGGGGCGGGATCTCATTGATTGGCCTCACGCATTGCGGGACGGGTATCAGTTTTCGGAACACAACACGGTGATCAACGTCTTCAACTATCGGGCCATCGAATTGCTCGGCAAGATCGCCGCGGCAATCGGGCGGGACGAGGACGCCGCGCGCTATACGGAGTTGGCCGCTCATCTGCGCGAAGCCATCAACGACCATTTCTACGATGGGGAAACCGGCGCGTTCCGCGACGGCAAAGACATCGGCCACCATGCGTTGCACGCCAACATCTTCCCGGTCGCTCTCGGCGCGGCGCGGGAGGAGTACGTGGCGAGTGTGGCGGAGCACATCTTCGAGCGGGGCATGCAATGCAACCTCTACGGCGCGCAGTTCGTCCTCGAGGCGCTTTACGCGGCGGAGCGGGGCGATCTAGCCCTCGAGCGCATGAACGCCCTGGAAGGGAATAGCTGGGGCCACATGATGCACCGGCTCGGGGCGACCATCCCCACGGAAGCGTGGGACCCCTCCCTGAAGGGCAACATGGCGTACTCACATGGTGGCTGGGGTTCGCCTCCCGCCAACAACATCGCCCGGGGCATGTTCGGTATACGGCCGTTGGAGCCGGGGTTCGGCCGCTTCCAGGTCAAGCCACAGCCCGGCGGCGTGGCTTGGGCGCAGTACCAGAAGCCGACGATCAAGGGCGCCATTGGCGTGGAGTTCATCGACCACGGCGAAAGCTTCCATATGACCGTCTTCTCGCCCGTGAACACGCGCGCCGATGTCTACGTGCCCCGGCTCGGCCATGACCACGCCGAAGTCATGGTCAATGGCGAGCCGCGGGAGGGAAGGTTGGAAGGGGACTTCGTGATCATCGAGCGCGTCGGCTCCGGAACGCATGTCTTCGTGAGAGAAGGCTGAGATACAGCGGCGCGCTCGGGGTCTCCTGTATACGGACACCCTCGTGCGAAAGACGTGGACGCGCCGGCCCGCGCCTTTTTCTTCAGATGCCGATACTCAACTAGGGTTGAGACCCAAGCGAGCGAGGTGGTCGCAAATTCCGGAACCCGCAGGATTCGAGGAGAGTATTACGTAGGTAAACACGTAGTAACTAGACTCAACATGGTACGTATATAAGCGCAGGCTATGAGGCTGTCCGTACGCTCGTGTTGCTATTAGCCATCATCCTTCGTATGGGATAGAACCAGGGAGTGTTCCTCTATCGTCAACATGAAACCACTCTTCCACGAATCTGCGAACCCCCGAGCTGGCGTGGTTATTGAGAAACCTTAGGTATATCGCATTATATTGGTTTATGTCTGTTCGCCAAAGATAGTAGAAAAGAAGTAGACCTCCGAAACGTGTTTTATCAAGTGCCTCTTGCGCGACATCTCGAATATGCGCGTCATCGTGGTTTCTTATCTTATGCATTTGAACATGATATACATTTGTTATATCTATTGCTAATACTGTAGCTCGATTTGCATACGACTTCCTTCCCTTGGCCTGAACTGCTGACCTAATTTTATAGAACACATCTCCACCCGTTGGCTTCTTGCGTATTCTTGCACTGGTGCATTCGATCCAGCACTGATAGTTGGGATCGGCTATCCAGAAATCAGGCGCTTCCGTCTTTTCGAAGGCAATCTGCTTTCTAATCAACGACGCAGCCATATACAACTCGAAACGCAAGGCAAAGAAAGAGTCTATATCGGTCGTAGAATTGAACCGGCGGCGAAACTTTTTCATCAGGTCCGGGTTACTTTGATC
>SLHB01000224.1 GCA_007136375.1 Candidatus Hydrogenedentota bacterium | reverse complement strand
GGCGGGTCATCCACGCGGAGAGCGAAGACGGCGTGGAATGGACCAACCACCAGATGGTGCTCGAAGACACGCCCTGCAAGGACCCCGCCGTGCTCTACGTGGACGGGACCTACTACCTCTACGCCATTTCCCCAGGCAACACGGACATCGGCGTCTACACTTCGCCCGACGGCCTCGACTGGACCCAGGAGCGGCACTATCCCATGGGCGCACACCGCCACGTGAAGGCCTACTACGTGCCCGAAACGGAACAGTTCTGGCTCTACGGCACGGCGGGCGGCCAGGGCGTCTCCCGCGCGGTTTCCGATGACGGGATAAACTTCGGACCCTTCAAACAGACATGGATCCACTCTAAAGCCGGCCTGGACGACTGGGAAGAGGCGGGCGTCACCTACTTCAGCTTCCCGCGGAACGGCCACGGCCACATTCCCCATGACGACAACGTCGTGGCCTATTACCAGGCGCGGAACACCTACGCCAACAATATCCCCGGCTGGCTCTACCATGGCGGCGAACGCGTGGTCATGGCGGGTTGGTTCTCCGGTCTGCATGTGGGCGTTCCCGCGTGGGTCCAGCCGGACGGGTCCCTCGAATACGAACTGTTCCCCTACGAGACGCCGCCCGCCCGAGGAATCGCCGTCCACGCGCCCCGGCCCACCCGCGTGGTGTTGGAGGCGTGGGAGGAGGAGGATGGTCCCCTGGCCCAGGGCGCGGTCGACGGCTCGGCCAACACCCAGGTCCAATGGGCGCTGACGGAACGGCCCGGCGGCGGCGCGTACCGCCTTGAGATCGGCGGCGAGACCGTGGACGAGCAGACCGCCTTGCCCGATGGGAGCGTAACCCTGACGGCCGTGCTCGACGGCGGCGAACAGAACTTCGCCATCCACGAGGAGTAGAGCCCAAGCGGGCGTCCGCGGAGGGGCTTTCATGTTGCTGTTTCCCCTGGCGGCCGACGTGCCCATGTACCGTTGGCCCTTCGCGAATTTCATCATCATTGGCGTCACGGCGGCGTTCTCCGTCATGGTGTTCGCCGGCGCGGTTCCGGAGCGGGAAGTGGAGGCCATGGTGCTCCAATGGAGCGTCAAGGGGCTCTTCGGCTACATGCTCGTACACGGGGACGTGCTCCACCTCCTCGGAAACATGCTGTTTCTCTGGGTCTTCGGCAACGCCGTGTGCGCGAAGGTGGGCAACATCCCCTACTTCTTCATTTACGTGGGGACGGGCGCCGCGGCGGGCGTGGCCCACCTCCTCGTCGCGGAAGCGCCCGCCATCGGCGCGAGCGGCGCGGTCAACGGCGTCGTGGGCATGTACCTCATGCTCTATCCCCTCAACAACATCACCGTCTTCTACCTCTTCATCTACTACATCGGCACCTTTGCCCTCAGCGGCATGTGGCTGATCCTCATGTGGTTGGCCTTCGACCTTTGGGGCGCGTGGACGGGCGCGCCGGGCGTCGCGTATTGGGCCCACTTGGGCGGGTTCGCCGGCGGGTTTCTCTTGGCCACCGCGCTGCTGCTCAGTGGCGTCATCCGCATGAGCAGCACGGAGTGCTCCCTCATCGCCTATCTCCGGGGCGAAACCTAGCTCCTGTCCCCCGGCGCGGCCACGGCGCTTCGCGGCGGCGCCTCTCTTTCCAACAAGAATCCCGCCAACCACTTGCGTAATCCGATCCGCTTCTGCTAGAACAGAGCCGAACGTTGGTTGCAGATTGTGGAATTGGGGAGGACTAAGCGCGCATGCCGGAGAAACTCGACCCTTACGCCTCGCCCGCCGGAAAGGTGGTGGGGCTGTATGGCTTGCTGCTGTTTAGCGGGAGAAAGCACTCCCTCAAGCAACTCGCGGATACGCTGCACTGCTCCAAGCAGACGGTGTTGCGGGCCATCGAAACCGTGGAGCGGAGCCACGGCCTGGCCATCGAGAGCTGGATGGAGGACGGGCAACGCTGGTACCGGGTGAAGAACCCCCAGCGCCCTCCGAACGTTACGCTCGACGCGGAAGCCATCCAGCACTTGATGCTCTGCCGGGACTTCGCGTGGCATTTGCTGCCGCGTTTCCTGCAAGACGAGATCTCGCGGACCATCGCCCAGGCGAACGCGTTGCTGCCGGACTTCGCGGAGCGCGGAAAAGCAGAGGCCCTGTCGGCGGAGAGCCGGCCCAAGGGCGTCATCGATTACAGCGGGTTTCAGGAGATCATCCAGGCCCTCTTCGAGGCCATCGCCCAACGCAAGGTCTGCCGCATCGCCTACCGTTCGCCCAGCGCGCCCCGGGCCAAGAACATCACGGCCGCGCCGTTGAAGCTCATCGCCTACCGGGAGGGCCTTTACGTCCACTGCCGCTTGGAAGCGGCGTTGGAGAACCCGGACGGGGGCTATTACGACCCCTTGCTGGCCGTGCACCGCATGAAGAAGGTGGAGGCGACAAGCCGCACCTTCGAAAAACAGGCCGCCGCGGACGCGGAGGGCCCAAAGACCTTTGGCCTCATGTTTGGCGAACCGTTCCGGGTCCGGGCGCGCATCGGCCCGGAGGCCGCCGCGTATGTGAGCGAACGGACGTGGAGCGCGGACCAGCGCGTGACGAAGCTGGCGGACGGTGGCGCGGAGCTTGAGTTCACGGCGACGAGCCGGCCCGAGGTGTTGTCCTGGATCCTCAGTTTCGGCCCCGAGGCGCGCCTGCTGGAGCCGGCGGATCTCGTGGAGGAAGCGCGGACGAAGATACAAGCCATGGCAGCGGCTTATGGCGGAGCGCGGCGCCGGACGAAGCGCGGGCCGGGCGCCGTGACAGCGGGCGCGGCCGGAAAACGAGGGGGCCGGAGCTAAAGCGCGTCCGCGGCGTTTGAACCCAGAACAGGGCTCTTGTATAGTTTGCGTGGCGGCGCGGATCCATGCGCCCGTTCACAACACTTCCAAGCGCCATGAGGTCTGGGGAGGCCCGTGGCGGCGCTGTTTTTGAGGCGCCCTTCAAGCCTGAAAAACTCATATCGAAACGCATCAACGACCACGAAGGAGAGCATTGGGAATGGCGAAAAAGAATGTGTACTTCTTTGGCGCCGGCAAAGCGGAAGGCCGGGGAGACATGAAAAACCTCCTCGGGGGGAAGGGCGCCAACCTGGCCGAAATGGCGAGTCTGGGCATCCCCGTGCCGGCGGGGTTCACGATAACCACGGAAATGTGCACCGAGTACTACAAGACCGGAGGCAAACTTTCCAAGGACCTTGAACAAGAGTGCTTGAAGGCGCTCCGGAAAGTGGAACGGGCCATGGGCAAGAAGTTCGGCGACCCGAAAAAGCCCCTGCTCCTTTCCGTCCGCTCCGGCGCGCGCCGGTCCATGCCGGGCATGATGGAGACCGTTCTCAACGTGGGCCTGTCTCCAGACACCATCCCCGGCCTCACGGCGTTGACGGGCGACGAGCGCTTCGTCTATGACGCGTACCGCCGCCTCATCACCATGTACGCGGACGTGGTCATGGAAAAGGCCCAGGGCGTCGAGCACGCCGACGGCGAGTCCGTCCGCGAGAAGCTCGAGCACGCCATGGAGGCCATGAAACAGAAGAAGGGCGTGACCGAGGACGTCGACCTGGACGCGAACGACCTCAAAGCCCTCTGCGACGAGTATAAGAAGATCGTCAAGAAGACCTTGGGCAAGGCCTTCCCCGACGATCCCCACGAGCAGCTCTGGGGCGGCATCCGCGCCGTGTTTCAATCCTGGCTAGGGAAACGCGCCGCGCATTACCGCCGCATCGAAGGCATCCCCGTGGAATGGGGCACAGCCGTCAACGTGCAGGCCATGGTCTTCGGCAACATGGGCAACACCTCCGCCACGGGCGTGGCGTTCACGCGAAACCCCGCCACGGGCGAGGACAAGTTCTACGGCGAATGGCTCGTCAACGCCCAGGGCGAGGACGTGGTGGCGGGCACCCGCACGCCCCTGCCGTTGAACAAGGCCACAAAGTCCGACGCGACCAAGCACATGAAATCCTTGGAAGAGAGCATGCCGAAGGTCTACAAGGAGCTCGTGGCCATCCGCAACAAGCTCGAGAAGCATTACAAGGACATGCAGGACATCGAGTTCACCATCGAGGAAGGCGTCCTGTGGATGCTCCAGACGCGGACGGGCAAGCGCACGGGCGTGGCCGCCATTCGCATCGCCGTGGAGATGTGCGAAAAGAAGCTCATTGACCAGAAGACGGCCATCATGCGCGTCGATCCCGCGCAGTTGGACGAACTCCTCCACCCCATGCTCGACCCGGACGCGGAGAAGAAGGCCAAGGAGCTCGCCGCCGGCCTTCCCGCCGGCCCGGGCGGCGCCATCGGACAAGTCGTGCTGACGGCGGACGACGCGGCCGAATGGGTGAAGCAGGGCAAGAAGGTCGTGCTGGTCCGGACGGAGACGTCGCCGGAGGACGTGCACGGGATGCACGTGGCCGAGGCCATCCTGACGGCCAAGGGCGGCATGACCAGTCACGCGGCCCTCGTGGCCCGGGGCTGGGGCAAGTGCTGCGTGGTCGGTTGCGGCGCGCTGGATATCAATGTCCGCGACAAGAAGATTTCGGTCAACGGCGCGGTGATCAAGGAAGGCGATTGGCTCTCCATCAACGGCACGCGGGGCAAGGTCTACGCGGATCAGGTGGACGTGCTCCCGGCGCAACCGGACCGCAACCGCTGGTACAAACGCATCATGAAGTGGGTGGACGACACGCGCCAGATCAACGTGCGCACCAACGCCGAGCGCGGCGAGGACTGCGAACAGGCCCTCCAGTTCGGCGCGGAAGGCATCGGCCTCGCCCGGACGGAGCACATGTTCTTCGAACCCGAGCGCATCGTCCACGTCCGCGAGATGATCCTCGCCGACGACGAAGCGACGCGGCGCAAGGCCTTGATGCGCCTTCTCCCTTATCAGAAGGAAGACTTCAAGGAGATCCTCCGGGCCATGAAGGGCAAGCCCGTGACCATCCGGTTGCTGGACCCGCCCCTCCATGAGTTCCTCACGCTGGACGACCGGCAGGTCGGCGAGCTTTCCAAGGAAATCAATGTTCCGGTGGACAAGATCAAATCGCGCATGGCCCAGCTCCACGAGCTGAACCCCATGCTCGGCCACCGGGGCTGCCGGCTGGGCGTCGCCTATCCAGAGATCACGGAGATGCAGGCCCGGGCCATCTTGGAAGCGACGGCGGAGCTGACCAAGGACCGCATCAAGGTCTTTCCCGAGATCATGATCCCCTTGGTTGGCCATCAGAACGAGTACATCAACCAGGAACAGGTCATCCGCGCGGCCGCCGACGAGATCGCGAAGCAGTACAAGGTGAAGCTCAACTACCTTGTCGGCACGATGATCGAAATCCCCCGGGCGTGCCTGGTGGCGGACAAGATCGCCGAACACGCCGAATTCTTCAGCTTCGGGACCAACGACCTCACGCAGATGGGCTTCGGGTTCAGCCGCGACGACGTCGGCACATTCCTCCCCTACTACGTCGAGCACAACATCCTGCCCGACGATCCCTTCCAGGCGCTGGACCAGGAAGGCATCGGTCAACTCGTCGAAATGGGCGTGGAGCGCGGCCGTAGCGCCCGGGGCGACTTGAAGATCGGCATCTGCGGCGAGCACGGCGGCGAGGCTAGCTCGGTCATGTTCTGCCACCGCACGGGCTTGGACTACGTGAGCTGCAGCCCCTTCCGCGTGCCCATCGCGCGGCTGGCGGCGGCGCAAGCCGCCCTCCAGTGGCCGCGCAAGGCCGGCGGCGCGAAGGCTAGCGGCGCGAAGGCTAGCGGCGCGAAGGCCAAGTCCAACGCCGCCGCCAAGAAGAAGACCGCCGCGGCCCCCAAGACGGCGGCGGCAAAGAAGGCTACCGCGGCGAAAAAGAAGACCGCGGCGAAGGGCAAGCGCTCCTAGCGGCGTCTTCCCCGCATAGCGGTCCTAGCTAAACGGCCTCCCTCGTCCGGCCTTCCGGGCGAGGGAGGTTTTCGTTATACGGCGCCAGTCCGAGAAGCTGTGCTCCATCTTTGACCTACTACCCTGGAATCTATATACTAAATCCCATCATAACACGCCAAATTTACGGGAGAATTCGGATACGGGGAGCGAGTCCGCTCCCGGTCCGTAGCGAGGAGGACCAAACCATGACCCGCGCAACCGTCCGCCGACTATGCACGCTATGCGCCGCAACCCTCGTCCTGGCCCTGGCCGCCGCGTGGAGCCCGCCCGCGGACGCCCAAGGACCGCCGCCCCATTCGAGTCACGGCGGCGTCGAAAAGGTCGATGTGCTCATCGGCTTCCACACGGACGCCGAACCCCGCGGACAAGGCGGTCCACCTGACCATGTGGAACTGCCCGAACACGCGCGGGCCGTGGTGGAAGCCTACGGCGGCGAAGTGCAACGCGCTTTCCGGATCGTGCCCGCCGTCCACGCCCACATCCCCGAAGCCAGTTGGCGCTCCTTGGAACAGCATCCCGATGTCCGGTACGTGGAGCCGAACAAAGAGATGTACGCGCATCAGACGGTCCCGTGGGGGATCGACCAGGTTTTTGGCGACGAAGAGTATTCATTCCCGACTTGGGACGCCGCCACCGGCGCTGGCGTCGGGGTCGCGGTGCTGGACACCGGCATCGATGCATCCCACGACGACCTAGAGGTGGCTGGTGGGATAAGCAAGGTGAGTGACGACCCTCAAGACTGGGAAGACCGCCACGGCCACGGCACTCACGTAGCCGGGACCATCGCGGCACAGGACAATGACTTTGGCGTGGTCGGCGTCGCACCCGCAGTCAAACTGTACGCCGTGAAAGTCCTCGGAGATACAGGCAGCGGATGGACGTCAGACATTATAGCCGGCATAGAGTGGGCTCATGAGGACGATGACATATCGGTAATCAACATGAGTCTAGGCGGCGGGGGTACTACCGCACTGCGTGATGCCTGTGATGCGGCATGGAGTGCAGGCGTGTTGGTGGTGGCCTCGGCCGGCAACAGTGGAGATCACCGGGGTAACCGAAGCATGGTTGGCTATCCCGCCGCCTACGATTCAGTCATCGCAGTAGCGGCCTCGGACAGCGACGATAGCCGCGCTAGCTTCTCCAGCACCGGCACGGAAGTGGAATTGATCGCGCCGGGCGTGGACGTCTTGAGCACGTTGCCCGATAATGAGTACGACAAGTACAGCGGCACGTCCATGGCGGCGCCTCACGTCGCTGGCGTGGCCGCGCTCGTCTGGGCCGCGAACAGTGAGCTCAGCAACGAAGATGTGCGCGCTATCCTCCAGGACACCGCAGAAGACCTCGGCCTCGATTCTAGCCATCAGGGGCACGGATTGGTCCGCGCGGACTTGGCCGTGGCGCAGGCTTTGGCGTCCGATCCGCCGAAGACAGGCGACCCGGAGGTGGCGACCCTGCCCGCCGAAGATGTGACCGCCACGACCGCTACGCTATCGGGAGAGCTCAAGAGCCTAGGCAGCGCTGACGAAGTCGAAGTCTGGTTCCAGTGGACAGATAGCTGGGAAGGTGATGGGCATCAAGAGGGAAGCTGGGATGGGGAGGTTTGGTCTAGCTTTGACGATCGAGTCCCCATGAGCGACGTTGGAACGTTTTCCGAGACCATTGAGGGGTTGGAGCCCGCCAAGGAGTACAGGTTCATCGCCACGGCGACATACGCTGCAGGGACTGATGACGAAGCGCATTACTGGGAGAATATTCAGGGTTTCACCACGGAAGCATCGGACCCCGGCAACGGAGACGATCCCAGCAACGAGCCGGAGATCGACGCCTTCCACGTAATCGCGCGCACAACGGGCCCATGGCTGCGCGCGGATGTGGAGTGGACGGTTTCTCATGAGGGCGGCGAGCTCGCGTCCGTGACCACGGAGCTGCTGGACGGAGAGGATGTTGTCGATTCGCAGACCACCTCGGTCAGCGGGAGCAGCGCCAGCGGGACGCACGAG
>SLHB01000251.1 GCA_007136375.1 Candidatus Hydrogenedentota bacterium | reverse complement strand
TTTGTGCTGACCGCGGCGGGATCCTGATCCTCAAACATGGCGAGCGCGGCTTCACGGACGGCCCGCTCGGGGTCGGCCAGCGCCCGGACGAGATAGGCCACGGCGTCTGGTCCTTGCTCCTCGGCGAGGCCTTCCAACGCCCGGACCCGGGCCTCCGTGGAAGGACTGTCAAGCATGCCGGCGAGGGTGTTGAAGGTCTCGGAGGGCTCATGCTCGGGAGCATCTTGCGCGCCGTTGGATTGCGGCCAGTCCGGGCGCATGGACTGCATCCGTTGCGCGGTTCGGTTGACGGAGGCGGCCGCGCTGCCGTACAGGTCTCCGGGCTCCAGATCCGGCGCGGGTTCGCCCGTGGTGTCCGCGCCGTCTTCCGGTGCGGGCGCGGGCGCGCCTGGGATTACGGGGCCATCGCCGGGGCTTTCCTCCAGGCGGTCTTCCGGAAAGTCGATGAGTGAAGGCAATACGGGTTCGATCGCATCGGATTCGCCGGCGGCGGGCCGTGGCTCCACCGTTGGCGGCCCATCCACGAAGGGCTCGCCAGCGGACGGCGGATCGTCCACGGGCCTTGGGGCCGGCGCCTCGCCGTCTTCGGAGCTGGGGGAGGGTATCTGGATAACCTCTCTGGCGCCGGTGGGTTCCGCGGGCCTGTCAGCCCCCTCGGGGGCGTCTCCCTGCCTTGTCGTATCGTCCGCTGGAAGGGGGACGTCCGCCGCTGCGGCGGGTCCGCCGGGAATGGCGAAGAGGGCGGCCGCGAGAAGCGCAAAGGCGCTGAGCCAAGGCATCGGATTGGCCTCCTGGTTGCGTAAGTGATTCATCTACAGTAACTTAGCGGAATTCTACCCGGTCCAGAGAAAATTTTCCAAAAAAATCGTGGCGCCGGGAATAGACCGGGAAAAGTTGGCGTTTTTTAGGTTAGCTTCGCTGGGCCTTTCCCCCAGGCTAAGCGGAGCCACAGTCAAATATGACTGGTTCCCACCACTGGCGAGTGCAGCTAAAGGCAGTTCCCCCGCTGTCTTGCACTCGCCATCTTTTTTATTCCCACGCTATTCCGCGTCCTCTTTGCGTCCCTCATAGGCCTTGAAATAGGCATAATCCACCGGCGTGTGTTTCGCGCCCTCCACGTGCCGGGCCAGCATGTAGAGATAATCGCTGAGCCGGTTCACGAAGGCCAAGACCCCGCCCGAGCCAAAGGCGGGCGCGGTCTCGTGAAGCCGGACAAGAGAACGCTCCAATCGCCGGGCCACGGCGCTGGCGATGTCGATCTGGGCCGCCAACGGTGTGGACGCCGTGACGATGAAGGCCTGAGGGAGGCGTGTCCGGTCTTCCAACCACGCCTGCTCCTTCTCCAGGCGCGCAAGCGCTTCGGGCCCGATCACGCCTTGCCGGTATTCGGGATGGACGCCTTCCGGATCACTGCACTCCGTCCCGATAATGAAGCAGCAGTGAAGGATCCAAAGGAGACACGCGGCCAGTTCATCCGCGCCTTCCGGTTGCTCCTGGAGGATGAGTTGGCGAATAAGGGCGGCGTGGCCGCGAAACTCGTCCACCGCGCCCGTGGCTTCCATAATGGGATGGGCCTTCGAATACCATTGGCCGTCGAGGGCCATCGCCTTACCGTGGTCGCCCGACTTCGTTGTGACCTGGGATTTCATTTGCTTAGCGTACTCCGTCCAACCGTAGCTCCACCGGACAGTGGTCCGACCCCATGACGTGGGACTGGATGCCCGCCTCCGCCACGGCGTCCAGGAAGCCTTCGTTGATACAATGATAGTCGATCCGCCATCCCACATTCTTCTGCCGCGCCTGGGCGCGGTAGGACCACCAGGTGTAATGATGAGGCTCGGCGCAGAAATGGCGGAACGTGTCCACGTAGCCCGCCTGGGTAAAGGTGTCCATGAACGCGCGCTCTTCCGGCAGGAATCCCGGGTTTTTCGTGTTCTGTTTGGGCCGCGCCAAGTCGATTTCCCGGTGCGCGATGTTGAAGTCGCCGCAGACCAGGACATGGCCTCCCTTTTTCACGATCGCGTCGCAATAGTCTAGGATGGCGTTGCAGAAACGCAGTTTGTAGTCCAATCGGGCCCCCTCGGCCTGGCTGTTGGGGAAGTAGGCGTTGACGAGGACGAAGCTGGAGTAGTCGAGGAGCTGGACCCGGCCTTCACTATCGAACTCGCCGATCCCAAACTCCGAGACGCCCCGGGGCTCCGCGCCGTCGCGAAAAAACGCGGCCACGCCGCTGTATCCCTTCTTCTCCGCCGGGCGCCAGACGCTCGTGTAACCCGGGGGCTTCACGATGTCTTCGGCGAGCACGTCCTCGGACGCCTTGGTTTCCTGGAGGCAGGCCACGTCGGGTTGATCATGGGCCAGCCAGTCCAAGAAGCCGTTTCGCGTGGCGGCGCGAACGCCGTTCACATTCCATGAGACGATACGCAGCGTGTTGTCCTCCTTGCAGTGGGGTGATGGCGCTGGGAGTGGAAGGGCTTGGGAGCGGCCGTTGAGGCGTCAGCGAGTATAGAACCCCGGTATCCGGCCGCGCAACCGGCGGCGCTGGCTTCGGGGCGGCCGGCGCGATGCGCTTTACAACGGCCGCCCGCGCCATTATCATGTGACCCGCCGCGCTGGGAGCGCGCCATTGGGTCCGTTCACAGCGCTCCCCGTTTACTCCGGGTCTCCGCGGCCCGAATCAACCAGCCTCATATCCGGATATCAACTATGACGAAACAATTCCGCATGGGCGTTTGCCAGATGGCCAGTGAAGTGGCCGACATGGACGCCAATTTCGAACGCACCCGTGACGCCGTGCTCAAAGCGAAGGAGCTAGGGATTCAGGTGCTCCTGTTTCCCGAACTCGGGCTGTCCGGCTACAAGGTCGGCGACCGTTTCCACGAGGTGGCCCTGCGTTTGGACAGTCCCATAATGAACGAATTGCGGGCTCTGTCCCAAGACGTGGCCATAGTCCAGGGATTCGTGGAGGAAACGAGCGATCTTCAGTTCTTCAACAGTTCGGTGTACCTGAGCCAAGGCGAGATCCGCCACGTGCATCGTAAGATCTATCCGCCCAACTACGGCATTTTCGATGAGCGCCGCTACTTCGGCGCTGGCGTCGAGGTGCGCGCCTTCGACACCCGGCACGGCCGCATGGCCATGCTCATCTGCGGCGACTGCTGGCATCTGTCTCTGCCGTATCTGGCCGCCCACGACGGAGCGGACGTCCTGCTGATTCTGGCGGCCAGTCCCGACGAAGGGCTGGGACCCACCAATTCCTGCCGGGCCGCGTGGGAGCGGATGACCCAGAGCTACGCCCTAACCTTGTCCTGCTTCGTGGGCTTCTCGAATCACGCCGGTTATCACGGCGGCCTGCATTTCTGGGGCGGCTCCCACATCATTGGCCCCGACGGCAACATCATGAACCAGGCCAACATCGGCGCGCCGGATCTCATCTACAGCGATGTGGATATGACCCAATTGCGGACCCAGCGGATGATCTTGCCTTTCCGCCGGGATGACAGCCTCGGTTACACCATAGAAGCGGGAAAGCGCATTCTCCGGAACAAGTTCAAGCGGCGCGATCACTTTGTAGCGGAGACCAGTTGACTTCCCGCCCTTGGAGGGAACGCCGCTCATGACTCAATATCCTGGCGACCGTTTCGGGTCCGATGTCTACCAGTTCGGCTTCAAGAGCAACCTTGGCGTCATCGAGACCCACCAACACCTCTCCGAAGAGGCCGTGGAGGACCGGACGTTCGGCTGGGGCAACAACGGCATCGACGCGATCATGCGCGCCATGGACCATTGCGGGGTCGAAGCGTCCATTTTGCAACCCCTGGGAGGCGCTCACGACGTGTTCGCCGTCCACCGGAAGATATACGAGTACTCTCAGAAGTATCCGGGCCGGATATTCGGGATCGCCAGCTTGAACGTGAAGGAGTGCGGAGAGGAGCGGGCCGCGAAGGAATTCGAACACTGCGTCAAGGAATTGAAGTTCGTTGGCCTGAAATTTCACGGCTTTTCCCACGGGATCAATCCCGCTTCTCCCTTGGCGAGCGTCTACTTTGAGTCTGCCCGGAGCTTGGGCGTGCCGCTGATGGTGTGTGTCGGCGCCCACGGCCAACCCTTCACGAACCCCGGATTGTTCGCCGAGCGCGCGGCCATGTATCCAGATCTTACGATTATCTTCGCCCACATGGACTACGCCATCGCGGAGACGGCGATCTCCCTGGCGGGTCGCCTGCCGAACATCTACCTGAGCTCGTCCTTGTCCATCACCGCGTACCTTGAACGAGCGATCACGCGCCTCGGGCCGGAGCGGATGATGCTGGCGTCGGAAGACGCGGCGGGCATGCCCGCCGAGATAGCGAAGCTGGTGTTCGCGACTCATAATGACAGCGAGCTCCGTGTTGTGTTGCGGGAAACCGCGTTGGACGTGTTCAACTTGCGCGGCCGTTTGCGCTCGCCAGCGTGACGGGTCCACGGTCATGGACCTCGATGGCGCCATCGACCTGCATGTGCACACCGCGCCCGATATCTACGGGCGGAGCGTGGACGACCAGGAGGCGGTCGACGACGCGGCGCGGGCGGGGATGCGGGCGATCCTCCTGAAGAGTCATCACACGTTGACCGCCGACCGGGCGGCCTTGGCGGGCAAGGGGCAGGGAGTGCGTGTGTTCGGCGGGCTGGCGTTGAACTGGCCCTGCGGCGGCCTCAACCCTGTCGCGGTGGAAACGGCTTTGGCCTTCGGCGCGAAGCAGATTTGGCTGCCCACCTTGCATGCGGCCCATTGCCTCTCCGTGGCGGAACAGGCGGTGTTCCGCGCGGAAGTTGAAAAGGGGCGGCGAGGGATCGCCGTCATCGCGCCGGACGGAACGCCCGCCCCCGGGCTATTGCCTATCATGGAGCAAGTGCGCGACGCGGACGCGATTCTCGGCACGGGTCATGTTGCCCCGCGGGAAGGTCTGGCCGTGCTGCGCCAAGCCAAGGACATGGGGCTCCGGAAGGCGCTCGTAACCCATCCGCACATGTCCTTCACCCGTTACACACTCGCGGAAATGGCGGCGGCGGCGGCGCTGGGAGGCGTCCTCGAGTTTGACTACTTGTCCTGTATGCCCAGTTGGATCGGCGCGGTTCCCGTGGAGGAGACGGCGCGGGCCATCGCGGCCGTAGGGCCGCGCCATTGCGTAATCGCCACCGATGGAGGTCAGGAGGAGAACCCCCGGCCCGCCGCCATGTTGGCGGCTTTCGCGGACGAGCTTGCCGCCGCGGGCGCCACGCCGGAGGCGTTGCGCCTGATGATGCGCGAGAACCCAGCTTGGCTGCTCGGCGTTTGAGCCGGCGCGCGCCTTTTCGCTGCTTGTCTATTCGATGGCGGCTGTTCCGGACCCGGCGCGCACCCATGCGGCGCTGCCCTGCGCTTCGACGTTGCCGCCCGAGTCGAGGTTGAGGTACGTTCCGAAGAGCCAGCTTCCCGACTGGCGCAGTTCCCAAAGCGTGTCGCCGAACAGGTCGCTCCCGGACCAGACCCACTCGATGTTGCGCCCGTTAATGTCGCCCTGGAGATTGAACAAGCGCCGGCTGTCCTCGCCCGCGAAGCGGAGCGCGCCAGTGCCGCTGAGTTGTCCATCTTCCTGGCTGGAGATGCTTACCGTAGTGAATTGGGTGGTCTCCGGCGAGGTGAAGCCGTGGGTGTCGAAATAGGCCGCCGCCCAGGTCCCGCGCAGGGAAGGCGATGAGGCCGCCTGACGCCACGTCGCCGCGCCGCGGCTAATAAAGCGGTCGCCGTTCTGATTCACGTACTTGTAGGCGCCGGACATGTTGGCGCTCCCCAGGCGCAGGTCCCAATGGAACGTTGTGTTGGCGCCCACCAGGTCAAAGCGGACACGGGAGCCTGTGATGCGGCCGTTCCGCACATTGAAGTTCCGGAATTGCGGGTTGTCGGCGCCTTGATCGTAGACTTGGGCGCTACCCGTCACCTCTCCGCCTTCTCCCGCTTGTAACGTGACCACGGCGATGAAGTCGGACTTCCGGATCCCGCTGGCGGCTTCCGCGTCTCCAAAGGCGGTCACCCAGGAGTGATTGATCGCCGACGGACTTGGACTGGGCGCGCGGCGCCACACGGTGTGGCCGAAGCGGGTGAGTCTGCCTTCCGCGTTGAACTGGCCATAGGCGGCGGCGATGCGGTTGCCCGCGAAGAACCCATACCAGTCCACCTCGTGATTCGCCAGATCCTCCGCGCCGAAAGTCCAGCCCACGTGGTCATCGGACCGTTCTCCGCGCACAACGTCGAAGTCGAGCACAAGGGGATTGCCCTCGCGGCGGAATTCAACGACGCCGCCGGACCCGCTCAGGGCGCCGCCGCTCTCCGCGAGCTCCATCACCGCCGAGCGGCTGCGAGCCTCTGTGTTCGAGCCGGCGAACAGGTCGTTGTAGGCCGCGTTCCAGCTTCCTCCCACACTGCCAGAGACGACGCGGCGCCAAACGGCGTGGCCGGAACGGGCCACGGAACCGTTGTTCGCTAGCTCCACATGCATGCCCACCATCCGGCTTCCCGCTTGCCGGAGATAGAGGCGCGGCGTGAAGCTGAAGGCCCCGGCCGGGCTGGAGGCGAGGTCAATCACCGCGCTGTTTCCAGAGGCCGTGCCCGAGATGTTGAAGCTGACTTCATCCGCGGCGGTGTCGCCTTCCCGGAACACTCGGAACATGCGGCCCGAGCCGGACAGGGAGGCGCCGCTCTGCTGGATGGTCATGAGCGTGGCGTACTGGTTCGGGCCACGCTGGATCTGGCCGGAGGCCGTGTCGTCGCCGTAACTCGCCACCCATGCGCCGGCGAAGGGATTGTTGGAAGGCGGCTCGGTGCCGCCATTGTCGGGGCTATCGGGATCCCCAGAGTCCGGGGGTTGATCGCCGCTTGGCGGGCTTTCTATTTTGATTTCGAACCCGCCGCCATCACACCCCCCAAGGGCGAGAAGTCCGGCGCACAGAAGAATGGCGAGCAGCGCTGGCGCGCGGCGTCGACGCGGATGAATCACGGATGTCACCTCCCTGGAATAATTGGCTGCTCAACTATACCGCCGGGACCGGATTCCGTCAACAAGGGCCGCCTCCTGTGCGGCTTCGCGATGGGGTGTCCCGGCAGCGCCCAATGGCCTGACGGTAGGGGCCAAAGGGGCCGCGCATGGGTTTGAAATGGAGGGACGCTTGCCGTACAATCCCGCTTTCAGCGTATGGCCGTGGGCGGAAAGCGCGGCGCGGCTGAATTTTGGGGAGCGCTGGTCCCGCCGGCCCACGCGGTCCTGCCCGCGCCCCCGCCACTGGAAACACGGAGAAGGAGCAACCTCTATGCTACGCGCCGGCCTTATCGGCTACGGCTATTGGGGGCCGAATCTGGCCCGGAATCTTAACGCGCACCCGGAGTGTCAGGTGGTCCGTATCGCCGACCGCCTGGAGCGGCGGCGCGCCTTGGCCGCGCAGCACTTCCCCGCCGTTGAGACCGTGGAGGCCGATGAGGAAATTACGAAGGCGCCGGACATCGACCTCGTCGCCATCGCAACGCCAGTCTTCGCCCATTATGGCTTTGCGAAGACTGCATTGGAAAACGGCAAGCATGTATGGGTTGAGAAACCCATGACCTCTAATAGCGATGAGGCTAAAGAGCTGGTGGATCTTGCCGCGGCGAAAGGTCTTACGCTCATGGTGGACCACACCTTCCTCTTTACGGGCGCGGTGGAGACCATGAAGGACTTGGTGGATCGCGGCGAACTTGGAGACCCGTATTATTTTGATTCAGTTCGCGTCAATCTAGGTATATTTCAACACGATGTAAACGTAATTTGGGACCTTGCTCCCCACGACTTCTCTATTATGGATTACCTCCTTGGGCCTGACGCCCGGGCCGTTTCGGCTCACGGCGCTGGCCACTTTGAGACGGGCCTGGAAGACGTGGCGTATG
>SLHB01000467.1 GCA_007136375.1 Candidatus Hydrogenedentota bacterium | reverse complement strand
TGATCGAGCGCGAGCCGACGCTGTACCGCGCGTTCCGCAAGCGGCAGCCCGATATCCCCGTGTTGCTCACGGCGTCCACAGTGACGGGCCGGAATCAAGCGTTGGACACCTGCGCGGACATGCCGACGGCGTGGTTTCCGTGGGACTTCCCAGGGAGCGTCCGGCACATGTTCCGGCGCGTCCGGCCGCGGGCGCTGGTGCTTGTGGAGACAGAACTGTGGCCGAACGTGCTTCACCGCGCGGGAAAGTTTGGAGCGCCGGTGATTGTGGTGAATGGAAGGATGAGCAAACGCCACGCTCCGAGATTCCGGCGAATCCGGGCCCTGCTGCGGCGTCCGCTCGCGTCGGTGGCCGCGGTAGGGGCGCAGAGCGCGGCGGATGCGGAACGCTTCGCCGCGATAGGAGTGGACCCCGGCCGCATCGAAACCATGGGAAACACGAAGTTTGATGGCGCGCCCCGGCCGTTGGAGGGATGGCGGCGGCGCGAGCTCCGGACGCAACATGGCATTGGAGCGGATGCGGTGGTGGTCATTGTCGGCAGCTCCCGTCCTGGCGATGAGGAACGGGCGCTTGAATGCTGGTCCCGGCTGCGAGACGAGTTTCCTGAGGCGTTCCTCATTATTGCGCCGCGCCATACGAAGCGGGCGACGGAAATAGCGCGCACGATCCGCGAGCCATATGTGCTCCGAAGCGCCGTTGTCCAGGGGCGGCCGTGGCGGGAGGCGCCGCGGGTGTTGCTGCTGGATACCGTGGGGGAGCTGACGGACTTCTATGGGATTAGCGAGATCGCCGTGATCGGCGGGAGTTTGTTCCCGGGTGTGGAAGGCCATAACCCCATCGAACCGGCGGCGATGGGGTTGCCCGTGGTGTTTGGGCCGCATATGGACAACTTTCGCCAAGCGGCCGGCGCCTTGGTGGCGTTTGACGCGGCCCGGCAGTTAGAAGGGCCAGGAGAACTGGAGGAGGCGCTCCGCGCACTGATAAGCGATGCCGAGGCGCGCGGCGCGATGGGTAGTCAGGGAATGCGGTGTGTCGAGGAAAATCGGGGGGCCTTGGAGCGGAATGTCGCGTTGATAGAGAAGGTGCTGGAACTCCCCCCGGCGCGGACGGAGGGCGCCGCGGCGCCCGCGGCCGAGGAGGAAAAGTCCCAAGGCGCGGCGGCGGGCTGAAGGCAAATAGGAAACCGGGACGCGCCGCTTCACAGGCGCGCCCCGGTCCGTTCGCATTGCTGAATGGTTATCGTTGCTCGCCGTGTTCCGCGGCGAATTCTTCCAAAGCGTCTTCGATCATCTCGCGGTGGTCGCGTTCCAGGGCTTCCCGGTCCGCTTTGCGCCGCAAATGCGTGCGGCGGTCATGATGGGGGAACTCTCCATGATTGGCGCTCTTCCGCCTGTCGGGGGTCTTCCGGCGTTCTTTCTGCCAAACCCCGTTCTGATCTTTATAGTATCCGGGACGTGTTTCTTCTGTCACCAGGACCTCCCGGCTCGTTGCGAGCCTTGTTTCGGGCCGCGAATACAATAAGACGACACAGAGCAAGTATAGCCGCAAGTTGCCTGGCTCGTCAAATAGGCTGCAGTGTTCGCAGAAAGCGCAAAAACGGCCGTTGCTACGGCCCCGCGTCGCCGCCTCCGCCAGGGGCCTGAAGCTCCTGGCGCGCCGTGCGGTAAACGCCGGTGAGCAGTTCCAGGACAGCTTGCGCTTCCTTTAGGAACATCTCGTAGAGGCCGTCGTCATGGGCTGAGTTGTCGCAGGCCTCGAGGAGCCGCAGCCAATAGAGAAGCTCTTGGCAATCGCGGCGCGCGGCTCCGATGCTTTGCGCGAAGTGACGGCGGCTGGTGGTGGCGAAGGCCTCGTGTACGCTCGCGCCCTGGCGCGCGCCCGTGGTTACAAACATGTCGAGAATAGGGCGGGGCGCGGCCTCCTCCAGCTCTTTGCCCAGGCGCGCCACGGCCACCGCGAGCCAAAAGGATCGCTCTTCCAGGGTGTGCTTACCCCCGCCGAAGTATGCTACGCGCGATGTTCGAATGAGCGTTTCACCCGTGGTCCCTTTGGGGTGTCTTCGATAATCCACCCGCTCTGGGCGAGCTCGTCCCGTATGGCGTCGGCCCGGGCGAAATCCTTGCGCTTGCGCGCTTCCTGCCGTTCCAGGACTTGCCGCCAGATCTCCTGGGGCGCGCCTTCGTCCGCGTTGGGTTCGGGAAACAACCCCGTCACGGCGTGCGCGCGGTTCAGCATGGCCTCCGCCGCGCTGGCGCCGTCCCCGTCTGCTTCGCCCGCGTCCAGCAGTTTATTCGATTCCCGAATGAAAGTAAAAACGGCGGCGAGGGCGGCGCTAATGTTCAAATCGTCGTCGAGGGCGGCGTTGAAGGCGTCGCCGCACTCCGCCGCGAGATCGGCCATGCGGCCGCCGCCGTTGGCCGTGTCCGCGAGGGCCTGGACCCGCGCGCGAAAGTCACGGACCCGTTCGAGGCTTTCCGCCGCAGCCTCCAAGGCGTCAAAGGTGAAGTTGTTGGGCTGGCGGTAGTGGGTCGCCAAGAGGACATACCGGATCGCCAGGGGATGGTGTCCCATGTCCAAGAGGTCGCGGAGCGTGTATGTGTTCCCGAGGGACTTGGCCATCTTGCGCCCTTCGACGAGAAGGTGCGCGTTGTGAAGCCAATAGCGGACGAAGGGTTTGCCGGTGGCCGCTTCGGACTGGGCGATCTCGTTCTCGTGATGGGGGAAAATGAGGTCCACCCCGCCGGTGTGGATGTCGAAGCTCTCGCCCAGGTGGGCCATGCTCATGCACGAGCATTCGATGTGCCATCCCGGCCGTCCGCGGCCGAGCTCCGTATCCCAATAGACGGCGCCGTCGGCCGCGTCATAGGCCTTCCACAAGGCGAAGTCCCGGACGTCCTCGGCCCCGTATTCGTCGTGGTCCACGCGTCCGCTCGCGCCGGCGCGGAGGGTATCGGTGTCGTAGTGGCTCAGCTTGCCGTAGCCGGGGAAGGCGCTGAGGCGGAAATAGATGCTTCCCTTGGCTTCGTAGGCGTAGCCTTTGTCCAGCAGCCGCTTGATGAGATCGACGATCGCTCCGATGTTGTCGGTGGCGCGGGGGTAATGCTCGGCCCGTTCAACGCCAAGGGTGTCAAGATCGTCGAGGAAGGCCTGGGTGTAGCGTTCCGTCAGCGTCTGGAGCGGCTCGCCCGTCTCATTGCAGGTCCGGATGATCTTGTCCTCGACGTCCGTGATGTTCATCACCTGCGTGACGCGGTAGCCCCGGTTTTTCAAGTGGCGGCGGAGCAAATCGGCGAAGATGTACGCGCGAAAATTGCCGATGTGCGCGAAGTTGTACACGGTGGGGCCGCAACTGTACATGCGGACCTCGCCGGGGACGATGGGCGCGAAAGGCTCCTTGCGGCGGGTAAGCGTATTATAAAAGCGGATGGTCATAATCTACGAAGAAGTTCCGGGCGGCCCCGGGCCGGGCGCCGCCACGCTCAGTTGAACAACGCCTCAACGAATTCGCGGGGATCAAAGGGTTGGAGATCATGGACGGTTTCGCCGACGCCGATGAGCTTGATGGGAATGCCCAACTGCTTCTGGATGGCCACGGCGATGCCCCCCTTGGCGGTTCCGTCCAGCTTTGTCAATACAATGCCTGTAACGTTAAGGGCTTCCGCGAAGATCTTCGCTTGCTGCAGGCCGTTTTGCCCCGTCGTGGCGTCAAGGACCAGAAGGACCTCATGGGGCGCGCCCGGCAAGCGTTTTCCCGTCACCCGTTGCACCTTTTCAAGCTCATTCATGAGATTGGTCTTTGTGTGCAACCGGCCGGCCGTGTCGATGAGAACGCAGTCGATCGCGCGGGATATCGCCGCATCCACGGCGTCGTAGGCCACCGAACCCGGATCGGCCCCCTCCTTGTGGCGGATGATCGGCGCGCCGACGCGGTCGGCCCAGATGTTCAGTTGATCCGCCGCGGCCGCGCGGAACGTGTCCGCCGCCGCGAGCAACACGGTCTTGCCGCTGTCCTTGAGTTGCTGAGCGATCTTGCCGGCGGTGGTAGTCTTGCCCGAGCCGTTCACCCCCGCGACGAGGGTGACGTGAGGACCTTCGCCCGCCTCCCACGTCAACGAGCGATCCGCGACGGAGAGCGCCTCGGTCAAGTCGTCCTTGAGTACGTTGACCAGGGCTTCTGTGTCTTCCAGACGTTCTTGCTTCGCCTTTGCCCGGAGATCCGCCACGATGGCGAGGGTCGTTTCCACCCCAATGTCCGCCTGGATGAGGATCTCTTCCAGCTCTTCGAAGGCCTCGTCGCCAATGCGCCCGCGGCCCGTCAGGACGCGCCGGACGTTGTCTGCAAGGTTGGTTCGGGTCTTGACCAGTTTCTCGCGCAACCGGCCAAAGAAACCGCGCTTTTCTTCTGTTTCAGTCATGAATGAATGCACTCCGCACTAGGTTGGAAACGGCATGATAGCATGGGGCCGCGAAGGGGAACAACCGCCGTGACGCAACGACAGGACCTTCGGGTTAGCCGTCCGGCGGGCCGGCTCGGATTCGATCAAGCCTTCGCGGAAAACCCGCGCATGGATTGGTTATGTGTGTTAGCTGTGCATAAAACAATGTGGAATCCTGGCGGGGAGACCAGGATTCCACACAGTTGGGGAAGGAGGCGCGCGCGAACCCTAGCGTGGGGGCGGATGGTCCGCGCGCCTATTTGGGAAAGAGGCGAGCTGTGGGGCTCTGCAGACACTTGAGGAAGTCTCTGCGCCGCTTTCATTTAGACAAACGCGACAGGAAGCGGAGGGGATGACACGCGACGCCCGCCGCGGAAGGGCGCTGGGCCGAGCCCCCGGGGGAGCGTCGCCGGGCCGTCCCGTCGGACCTGTCCGGCGCCGAATCCGGCGGATTGCGCGTTACCTGGGCCCGTGTTATACTCCGCTCCGAAATACAGAATGTTGCCGGGTAAGAGGAGCGTTGCGGCATGGCCGATATCCTCAATCAAGACGAGGTGGATCTCCTTCTCAACGCCGTGGCTTCCGGCGGGTTCGGGTCGGATGCTGGCGGCGAGAGCGGAATCTTCGAACACCGCAACGATCTCACGGTCTATGATTTTCGCCGGCCGGAGCGGGTTTCAAAGGAGCAGCTCAAGGGACTGCAAAGCCTGTTCGAGGCCTTCGCCCGCGAGCTGAACATCGTGTTGCCGCCCTTCTTGCGCAGCGTCGTGCGCATCGACCTTAATTCCATTGACCAACTGACCTACGACGAGTTCATACTCTCCGTGAGCCGCCCCACTTCGCTGGCGGTCGTAGACATGACCCCTTTGGAAGGCAATGCGGTCATCGAGATGAGCCCCAACATCGTGTTTCCTATCGTGGACCGCGTTCTGGGCGGCAAGGGCCTCTCTCCTTCGAAGTTCCGGGAATTGACGGAAATTGAAGACCGCATTCTCAATAGGCTCGTGGAGATGATGCTCAATTGCCTCCGCCGCTCTTGGGAACAGCTCGTTGAATTCCAGCTAAGTGTGATCACCCAGGAAAGCGATCCGCTCATCATCCAGATCGTGGCTGGCAGCGAGATGGTCATCCTCGTGGGATACCAGATACACATGGGGGAAGTCAGCGGTTCGATGAACATGTGCATTCCCCTGGTGGTGCTCAATCCCATCTTGGATCAGATCTCCCAACAAACCCACTTCAAGCGCTCCATGACGCCGGCGGTGGCCCAGCGCACACGCGCCCGTATCGAGCGGACCGTGCGCCAGGTGAGCCTGCCCGTGGACGCCGTCTTGGGCAAGGCGCAACTCCCCGTCAGCGAGCTCATGCAACTCCAAGTGGGGGATGTCCTTACACTGGACACGGACGTGAACGCCGCGATTCCCATCCAAGTGGGCGGTCACACCTGCTTTTACGGCAAGACGGGCCGGCGCCGGGATCAAAGCGCGGTCCAGATAACGCACCTGGTGAAAGAGTCCGAATGATGAAAGATGGCCCCGGATGCTAACAAAAGCGCAGGCCGAGCAGCTTGGGGGCGCCATGTTGGCGGGATTCTTCGATGTTGTCGGCGCCCTCGGCAGCACCTTGCGGGAGCCCGCCGGGGGCGAGGGGGCCCAACTCACCGGCAACGACCTCGAAGCTTTTTTCGCCGCGCCCGCCGTGGCGGCCACGGGGATCATTCCAGGATACGGCGCCGTGGGCGTTGTGTTGCCGGAATCCGCGTGCGTGACGCTCTTGAGCGAGGTGGCCGGCTTGCCCGAGCCAGAAGACGAGGCCCAAGCGGACGCCTATTGGGCCTCGGCGAAGGATCTGCTGGACCCGTGCCTCGGCGGAGGAGCGGGGAAGCTGAAGGAAGTGGCGAAGACCGAGTTGTCCTTGAACGACATCGCCGTCTGGCGCGCCAGCACGGATGGACTCGGGGGCGTCATGGGCGTGCTCGGCGAGTACGCCTGGCAACTGCCGTTCACCTTTACCCAGGGCGGCCTCATGAAGGAAGGCGCCGTGCTCATCGGCGCGGGCTTGGAAAAGCTGGTCGCCCCCGCGCCGGAAGCGCCGGCCCCGGCGGCGGGCGGAGAGGAAGATGAAGCGGCGGCGGAGCCAATGTTCGCTGGCGGCGGGCAAGCCCGTCCCAGTGCGGGGTCATCCGCCGCGGCAGGGGGAGCGGACATGGGGCAAGAAGCGGCGGCGGACACGGAGGACCGGGCGCGGGGCGCCCTGAACAACCTCGACCTGATCCTCGACATTCGCCTGGTGGCGACGGCCCGGCTGGGCAGCGTTGAGATGCCCTTGCAGGATATTCTAACCTTGGGGCCTGGATCTATTCTCGAAGTCGGGCATTCCGTCGACGAGCCCGTGGAGCTGTACGTGAACGACAAGCTGATCGCGCGGGGCGATGTGGTGGTGGTCGATGAGCGGTTCGGCCTGCGCATTACCGAAATCGTGAGCACTCAGGAGCGGATAGAGAGCCTGCGTTGATTGAAGTGGCTGAAAGGGATCTGTGGACCCGCTGGAAAGAGCACGGCGACCACGAGGCCCGCGAAAAACTGGCGATCCGCCACATGCGCGTGGTGAAGTATGTGGCGGGACGGATGGCGATCCACGTGCCCGCGTCCGTGTCCATGGACGATCTCATCGGCTGGGGCGTGCTGGGCCTTCTGGACGCGATTGACAAGTATGATCCCGGTCAGAACACGAAGTTCTCCACCTACGCCACCATTCGCATTCGCGGCGCCGTTCTAGACCAGATCCGATCCCTTGATTGGGCCCCCCGGTCGCTGCGGGCGATGGCGCGCAAAGTGGCGACAGCGCGGCAAAGCCTGCGCCATGTCCACGGCCGCGACCCCAGCTACGAGGAAATTGGCGACGAGATCGGCGTGACGCCCGAGCAAGTCGAAAAGGCCATGTCCCAGCTCCAGACCGCGCAAGTCCTTTCCCTGGACAGTTATCTTCCGTCCGAAGATGCCGATGATTGGAGTGTGGGCGACTATTCCGGCATCCATGCTCCGGACACGCCCGCCGACGCGGCGGTGAGCGAAGAGCGGCGGCAGCGCTTGGCGGAGGCCATTCTCAAGTTGCCGGAGCAGCAGCAAACGGTGCTGCACTTGTATTACTTTGAGGAACTCACCCTCAAGGAGATCGGCGCGGTCTTGGAAGTGTCGGAGTCACGGGTTTGCCAAGTCCATGGCGCGGCCGTGCGGAACCTCCGGAAGGTGATGGAAGGAGGGCTATAATGACGCCCCAACCCATCGATTTTCAGTCCGAAGTGGCTCGGACGGTTCTTGCGGAGCGGCTGCTGCAAGAAGCGCGGGAATCCCTCGTGGCCAAGCAGCGGCTTGCTCAGGAGGCGCGGGCAAACGAGGCGCGGCGCGAGCGCGAGGTTCGGCGCGCCCGGAAAGCGGAGGCCAAACGGGTCGAGGCTGGCGCCGGCCAGCGTGGCGGCGGCAAACGAAGTAGCGCCGACCCCGAGAGCGACCCCGA
>SLHB01000297.1 GCA_007136375.1 Candidatus Hydrogenedentota bacterium | reverse complement strand
GATGCCCTGGCGCAGCAGGCTGACGAAGAGATTCGACAGGGTCATGACGCAGATGACCGCCAGGCACATGACGAGGGCGGTGTCCATCATCGTGGTCACGGCCAGGGCCGAGCAGATTCCCAGCACCTGCAGGGCGATGGGATTGTTGTTGAAGAGCGGGTCGAGCATCGTCTCCCGCTGTTTCTTGTCCAATAGCTTAGGCATCTTGCGCCTCCCCGAGTTCGTCGCGCAGCCGTTCGAGCAGGGGCTGGAACCCGTGTTCGCCGAGCCAGAATTGCAGCATGTGCGTCACGCCCCGCGCCGTAATCGTGGCGCCCGCGAGCCCATCCACCTGATGGGGATCCTCGTCGGGCGGGCCGACCGAACCGCGGGCGACTTCGATGACGGGTTCCCAGTCATCGTCAAAGGCCTTCCGGCCCGGCCACTCGTCTTTCCAGTTCGGATTGTCGACTTCGCCGCCGAGGCCGGGCGTTTCGCCGTGCTCGTAGAATGTAAGGCCGCGGATGGTCCGCGTGTCGGCGTCAAGGGCCAGGTACCCGTACAGGGTCGACCACAGGCCTTCGCCCTCGATGGGCAAGACGATGATGTCCTTGTTGTCCCCATCGTAAACGTAGTAGACCAGGGCCTTGTCCGGCAGCCGCCGGACGCCGGCGGGGTTCGTTGGGGCGGAGCGGCTCGTGGAGGGATCGTTCCGTTGCGCCCGCTGGTCGAAACCATCGGGGTCCGCGTCCGGATCTTCTTCGCCCGTTTCGAGTTCGATCACCGCGCCGGTGATTCGATCCTCGAAGATTTCGTTGATCTCGTCCGCGGACATCCGTTCGCCGTAGTCGATGAGGCCCGCCGCCTGCAGCACGTTGTAGCGGCGATCCAGAATCCGGTTTTGCTCTTGCATTTCCCGCAAGCCGACGGCGGACGCGGAGACCAGAATGGAGCACGCGACACAAAGCCCGCCGGCGAAAACAAACGTATGCGCGGTCAGACTAAGCTTCATAGAACGCCATCCTTCGCCTGATATTGGCGCGTTTGATGTAGTAGTCGATGAGGGGGGCAAACATGTTCATGAACAGGATGGCCAGCATCCACCCTTCCGCATAGGCCGGATTGATGACGCGTATGAGCATGCCGAGCGCGCCTATCATGCCTCCGTATATCCACTTGCCCTTGTCGGTGAACGCCGACGAGACGGGGTCGGTCGCCATGAACACAACGGCGAAGGCGAACCCGCCCAGCACCCAGTGCCACCAGAACGGCACCGCCAGGAAGGGGTTGTCCACTTCAACTGCCCAAGCAATTAGGTTAAACAAACCGGCCATGACGAAACTTCCAAGAACCGCGCCCATCATCGTCCGCCAGGAGCCTATCTTGGTTGCGATAAGCAGGCCGGCGCCGAGGAGACAGGCCAGGACGGAGGTCTCGCCCATCGACCCCGGTATGAAGCCCAGGAAGGCGTCCCAGAAGGCCAGGCCTTCCTCCGCCCCGGCGAATTCTTCGTGGCCCGTGAAGGCCTCCGGGCCGTGATCGAAGGCCCGGGCGAGCCAGGTGGCGCCGCTGTAGGCGTCGGGGTTGTCCCAGGTGTTCGCCGCCGTCCAAACGCGGTCGCCAGAGATCTCCACGGGGTAGGCGAAGAACAGGAACGCCCGTGCCGTCAGCGCCGGGTTGAGCCAGTTCATGCCCGTGCCGCCGAAGATCTCCTTACCGACGATGACGCCGAAAATGATGCCGACGGCCACTTGCCACAGCGGAATCGTGGGCGGCAGCACCAGAGGAAAGAGCATGCCCGAAACCAGGAAGCCTTCGTTCACTTCGTGCCCGCGGACAATGCAGAAGAGCACTTCGCACGACGCCCCGAAAATGAACGTCACCATCAACACCGGCAGATAGTACAAGGCGCCGTGGACCAGGCAAGCGAGAAAGTTGTCGGGCGCGAAGGCCAGACCCAGATACTCCATCGCGGCGGTCTGCCAGCGCTCCAAAGGCTCGGCCCCCGCGTCGATGGCGATGTGGGCCTGAAGGCCCGTGTTGTACATGGCCATGAACACACAGGGGATGAGCGCGATGACGACCGTGATCATCAAGCGCTTCATATCGAGCCCATCGCGCACATGGGGCGCCGTACGTGTCACGTGGTCCGGCGTGAAGAGGAAGGTGTCGTTGGCCTCGAAGACCGGGTAGAGCTTTTCGAGAGGCGCCCCCTTTTCGAAGAGTTTGCGCTGTCTCTCCTGCATTTCCAGCAGAAACTTCATTTACCCCTCCTTCTCTATCTGAGTCAGGATGCTGCGGAGGTAGGGGCCATAATCATATTTCCCCGGACATGCGTAGGAGCACAGGGCGATATCCTCTTCGTCAAGCTCCAGGCAGCCCAGCGCCTCGGCCTCTTCCACGTCGCCGATGACGAGGGCGCGCAGCAGAAAGGTAGGGATGATGTCCAAGGGGAACACGGCTTCGTAGGTCCCGATGGGCACCATGGCCCGTTCCGATCCGTTGGTGGTCGTCGTGAAGTCGAAGGTGCGCGCCGGGAGTATGCTGGAAATGAAGGCGTTGGTGACGGAAAACTTGTTCTTGCCGGGCCAGAGCCAGCCCATGAATTGGCGCTCCCGCCCTTCGCGCAAGACTGCGATTTGATGGTGGAAGCGGCCAAGATAGCCGTGGATTTCTCCCATGGCCGTACGGCCGGACAAGACCGAACCCGAGATGACCCGGTTTTCGCCTTCCTTGAGCTCGCCTTCGGTCAGCGTGTCCGTGGACGCGCCCACCCGCGTTTGCAGTAGGCGGGGCTCGTTCACCTGAGGACCCGCCAGGGCGATGGTCCGCTCCACGTCCAGGCGGCCGGTGTGGAACAAGCGCCCGACGGAGATGACGTCCTCATAGTTAATGTGCCAGACGGTCCGCTCTTTCGGAACGGGATACAAATAATGGATGTGCGTGCCCACGTTCCCGGCGGGATGCACGCCGTCGAACTCCTCAACCTGGACCTGGCCGTGATCCTCGCCGGGGATCTCCGCGCCCGGCGCCTTGCACAGGTAGACGGGCTCCCCGTCGGCCAGCTTCGCCATGAGGGCGAGCCCCCGGCGGAAGTCTTCCTCCTTGCCGGCCATGACGGCGGCCACGCTGGGCGCGCAGGGGTTCGTGTCCATGGCCGTGACGAAGAGAGCGTCCGGCGTGGCGTCTGGCGCGGGCGCCTTGCTGAACGGCCGGGTGCGCAGGGCGGGCCACATGCCAGATTCGATGAGCAGCGCGCGAATCTCGTTCGCCCTGAGCTGCTCCGGCGGGTTGCCCGTGTAACTCTCGAAGGGTTGGAATTCATCGTCGGCCGGCTGACCGGTCCGTTCACCGTCGCTGAGCTCTATGACGACGGACTGGAGCGCGCGGCGGGCGCCCCGGTTGATGGCCGTGACGGAGCCTGCTCCCAAGGCGGTGTAGATGACGCCAGGGTTCTTCTTGTCCTCGAAGAGGGCTTGGCCCCGTTTGACCGTGTCGCCTACGTGGACGAACATCGTGGGCCGCATGCCGATGCAGTCGTCCGCCATGACGGCCACGCGGGTCACCGGCGGGCCCTGTGAAATCCGTTGATCGGGCTCGCCGCTAATGGGCAGCTTTAGGCCCCTTTTGATTTTATGTAAACCCATAGACCTTTCCTGAAATCATTCCGCGAGACCGGCGCGGCCCCGGCGCCGCCATTGCGCGCAACGCGTGTCGCCCAGCGATTCCCCACGCCGCGCGGGTCCTCCGCGCGCGCTCCGCGGACCTTGGGCGGGATGGACGGGCTTGGAAGCACGATGAATACACGTGGAGCGGAAGCACACGCGCCCGCCCCGCCGATGGCCGCGGATGAGGTTGTCCCGCGGCGCCCCGTCCCAACTGGAGCGCGGCGCGGCCTGATTCCGGCCTGCCGGACGCATGTGGGCGAGATATTGCCACAATGCGCGCGGCAATCGCAAGAAAAATTGGCGGACCTGCCGGGAAAAGCGGAGAATCCGGGCTGAACGCGGGGCTCGTATTGCATCGATTAGGGCGAAGAGCGGGAGAGAACGGAGGCGCGGCCTTCCCCGTCCGTCAGTGGAACTCCTGCCATTCCGGCTCGTTCTCGAAGATCCAACGGTAGTATTCCTTGTTTTCCAAGGAGGCCGCCGCGTCTTCGTCCACGATGATGGTGCATTTCGGGTGGAGTTGCAGGGCCGTCGCGGAAATCATGGAGGTGACGGGCCCTTCCACGGCCTTGGCGATGATCTCCGCCTTCCCGGCGCCCGTGGCGAGGAGGATGCAGCGCCGGGCGTCCAGGATGGTGCCGACGCCCATGGTGATGGCGCGGCGCGGCATCAACTCCGGGGAAGGAAACTGTGGCGCGTTCTGCCGGATGGTCGCGGGGGCCAGGGCCTTTGGACGCGTGCGCGAGAACATGGCCGACAGGGGCTCATTGAACCCGATGTGGCCCGATTGGCCAATGCCGAGGAGCTGAAAATCGATGCCGCCGCAGGCCTTGATTCGTTCTTCGTAGGCGGCGCACTCCGCGTCGATGTCGGCGGCGGTCCCGTCGGGCAGGTGGGTGTTCTCCTGTCGAACGTTCACCTTGTCGAAGAGATGATGATTCATGTAATAGCGATAGGAGTTTTCGTGGTCCGTTGACAGGCCGATGTACTCGTCGAGGTTGAAAGTGCGTGTTTGGGAAAAGTCGAGTCCGTCTTCCCGGTGCATCCCGGCGAGGATGCCATATACGCTCTCCATCGTGCGGCCCGTGGCCAGTCCCAAGACGAGGCTGGGCTTTTCATGGATGGCCTTGGCGGCGATCTCGGCGGTCAGCCGGGCCGCGGACTCGCTTGACGGACGGATCAGTACTTCCATGATTGCGTCATGCTCCAGAGTTTGTTACAGCCGGGACGGCCCCATGCGCGCTGGGCGCGCGGGCGGAGGTTGCGCCGCTATTTTGCGCAAGCCGGGACCGTCCGCGCAAGCCGGACAGCGGATGAAGAGCGGAAGCCGGGCGGGTCAGCGTGGCGGCGGCGTGTTTATCAGCAACCAGTACATGCCAAGCTGCTTCACCGCTTCCATGAACTCGGAGAAGTCCACGGGCTTACGCACATAACTGTTCGCGCCATTGTTGTAGCTGGAGAGGATGTCGCCTTCTTCGGAAGAGGTGGTGAGGACCACGACGGGAAGGCTGCGGGTTTCCTCGCGGGCGCGGATTTCCTTGAGCACCTGCTGGCCGCTCATCTTCGGCAGTTGCAGGTCGAGCAAAACGATCTCCGGCCTGTCATTGAGGTCCCGCCCCACATACTTGCCCTCGCCGAAGAGGTAGTCCAGGGCTTCCTGGCCGTCGCGCACGACCACCAGCGTGTTCTGGATCTTGTTCCGCTCGAAGGCGCGCAGCGTGAGCGCCTCGTCATCGGGATTGTCTTCCACCAATAGTATGGTCTTCGGCGTCATCGCCATTCTCCTGGGGCAGGGCAAGGGTGAAATAGAAGGCCGCCCCTTCGCCTGGCGCCCCCTCCGCCCAAATGCTGCCCCCATGGCGGTGAATGACGCGTTGAACCGTGGCTAGTCCGACGCCCGTGCCGGGAAACTCGTCCCGGCTGTGCAGCCGCTGAAACGGGCCGAAGAGCTTATCAGCGAAGCGTCTGTCGAAGCCGGCGCCGTTATCGGATACAAAATAGACAACGCCGGCGGCGGGATCATCTTTGTAACCGAATTGTATCGTAGCGGCCTCGTTTTTGCCAGTAAATTTCCACGCGTTCGCAAAAAGATTGTACAAAGCGACTTGGAGAAGCCCGGGATCGCCCGTTACCGGGGGCGGATCGGCGATGATCCATTCCACTTCTCGATCCGGCGCCTCCTGAGTCAGCTTGGCCTGAACGCGCCGCGCGATCTCGCCAAGACGCACGGTCCCGCCGCGCAAGGGGCGCCGCCCAATCCGGGAGAGGTCCAAGAGGTCGTCGATGAGGGTCCCCATTTCGTTCGCGGCGCGGCAGATGCGGCGGAGGAAGTCCCGCCCTTCCTCCGGCAGGCTCCCGCCGTAGTCCTCGAGCGTGGCGCGGCTGAACCCATCGATGGCCCGTAACGGCGCCCGTAAATCGTGGGAGACGGAGTAGGCGAAAGCCTCCAACTCGCGGTTGGCTTGCTCCAACTGTTCCGTGCGGTCTTCGACGCGCTGCTCCAACTCCGCGTTCAGCGCCTCCAGCGCCTCCTGGGTCTCCTTCAGCGATGTCACGTCGAGCATCGCGCCGACCATGCGGTCCGCCTTCGGGCCCTCTGGCCCGTCTTCATAAAGGATCATGCCGCGGTCCACGATCCGCACGTAGCCGCCATCGGCGCGGGCAAAGCGGTACTCTCCCGTCCACACGGTGTCGCCCCGCGCCATGGCCTCGTCCATGCCCCGAATGATCGCGTCCCGGTCCTCCGGGTGGATCCGGTCGAGCCAGACACTGGCTGGATGGAAGCCGCCGTCGTGCTCGTACCCGAACAGCCGCTTCACGCCGTCGCTCCACCAAACAGTGTTGGGCCCAACGCGCCATTCGTAGATGACCTCGTTTGCCGCGCGCGTCGCGAGGTTAAACCGTTCCTCGCTCCTCCGGATGGCTTGCTCGGCCTCCATGCGGCTGGTGATGTCCATGGAGATGCCGCCGAGATAGCGCTCGCCGGAGGGGCCGGTCACGGGGAACTTCATGGACAGGCCGTACAACACAGTCCCATCCGCTGTGGGCGCGGACTCGTAGAACTGGCGCGGCGCGTTTTCCTCTAGCACGATCCTGTCGTTGTTCGTTAGCGCCGCGTGGGTGTCCCCGCCCCAAATCTCCGCGTCGTTCCTGCCGCGCCACTCGGCCTCCGTCTTGCCGAAGTAGTTTTCCCACAGGTTGTTCACGTAGACATAGCGGCCTTCTTCGTCCTTCATGTACGCGAGGACGTAGCTATTATCCATGAAGGCGCGAAAACGCCCCTCGCTGTTCAGGGCCGCTTGCTCCGCGTTCAGCCGTTCCCGGCTCTCCTCGCGCAACTGCGCATTGGCCGCCTGCAACTCCCGGGTTCGTTCGTCCACCCGGCGCTCCAGCGCCGCCCGCGCTTCCTCCAGCTCCTGCTGCACGCCCCGGCGCTGGCGGATCTCCCGGGCCAAGAAGGTGTACACGAGCATGAGCACGCCCAAGCCGGCGAGGAGGGCCGCGGCGGTGATGACAAGGGTGTTGCGGGCGTTTCCGGCAGCCCGTTCGCTTCGTTCCGCCAAGATCGCGCGCTCCGCGCGCCGCAGCTCGCGCAGCGCCTCCTGAATGGCCTGCCGCTGGGCCACGCCCACGCCGCCGCCCGCCACGGCGAGCGCCTCCTCGATACCGGCTTCCCACCGCAGGGCGACGGCCGCTTCCATTGTGGTTTCACGCTCCATGATGCGTTCCCGGAGCGTCTCCAAGCGCGCCATCTGCGCGGCGCTGTCTTCCAGGAGCACGGCGAGTTCGCCGAGGAGGGGAGGGACCGTTGCGAGGACGTCTTCCAGGGCCGTTCGCCGCTCGCCGGTGGGCGCCAGCATGTACTCCTGAAACCGGCTTTCCAAGTCCGTAGCGGCGTCGCCCACTTCGGCCAGGTACGCCAAGGCGTCCTGGGTGTGCGCGATCCAGTCCGCGGACTCGCGAAGGGCGCGAAAATTCAGCACCGCCAGCGCCCCCACCAAGCAGAAGAGCCCGAGAGCCAGGGCCACGCCCGCCCGGCGCGTGGCGTCCCGCGACAACAAGGGCGTCATGGCCGGCTCGTCCCTGGCGCGCTCACGGCGCGGTGTGTTGGCGCCGGGACTGTCGTCACTCGTAATCGATTTCTATATCCGTAACGAAGCTCTGCTCGCCTTCGGGATCGCATTGGACCGCCCACTTGCCTTCCGGCGTCACCAACCCCGTGAAACAGTTGAGCGCGCCGCTGTCGCTCGCGGCGTTCACCGTGACGATGTGGCGCTCCGCTTCCCGGGCCCGCAGGATAATGTTC
>SLHB01000312.1 GCA_007136375.1 Candidatus Hydrogenedentota bacterium | reverse complement strand
GGGTGATCATCTCCTGGGTCCGCTCCCTGTATAAGGGAACGCCCGTGGCTTCGAAGAGGTTGGTGAAGGCTTCCATGAGGTGCATGTGGACGTCGAAGGACTTACGATCGCCCCCGTAGGCGCCGGGGCGTTTCTTCGACCAGTCCCGCTCGAGGAACTCGTAGTAGCCGCCAAAGCAGTTGTCCGCCGCAAGCTGTTGCAAGGTCTGATAGGTCTCCACGGCCCACTGCAGGCCCCGATGGTCGCCCGAGGCCATGGCGTACTCGCTCAGGGCGTAGATGGCGAAGCTCTGGCCGTAGGTGAGTTTGCTCCGGTTCTGGGGCGTACCGTCCCGTTCGCAGATCCAATACCAGCCCCCGTGGTCTTCGTCCCAGAAATGGTCCAAGAGAAAGTCCACGCCGCCGCGGGCCATGTCTAGGAACATGCCTTCCCCGAAGCCCGCCCGGTGCGCGGAGGAATAGGTGTAGATCATCCGGGTCTGACAGATGAGGGTCTTCAGCGTCTCTCCGGTGGGTTTGCCGTTCTTGTCGAAGTAGGTCAGGTAGCCCCCATACTCCTTGTCGGGACCCCGCTCGGTCCAAAACGGAAGCAGTTCGTCCCGTAGATGGTCCTGCACTTCCAGCAGCAAGTCTTCCAAGTGGTCTTTATTCATCTCCGCTCTCCCTCCCCATGCAAGCGCGGCCCCCGGGCCGCGTCCTTATTCCGCCGCCCGCGCTTCCGAGGGCGCGATGGTGAGCGTCCACCCCTCGGACAACGCCGTGTCAAAGGGGATGTCGCCCTTGGCGCAGGCTTCGATCCGCGTTTCCTTGCGCGGCTCATTGTCGGCGTCCGTCACCGTAATGGCGTACGCCGCGCCAGGCCGCAGGTTGCCCGCGGTCCCCATGAGCCGCGTCTCGCCGTCCGCCAGCGCTTTCGCCGCGATCGTCTCGCCGTCGATCGTGAGCGTGTAGCTCCCGCCGCCGAAGCGCAGACCGCGCACGCCCGCGTGATCCAAGGCCTCCGGCAGCGCCGGGGCGACGCGCAGGCCCCGGCCATCGGCGGTGACGCCTAGGAAGGCGTGGAGGAACGCCGTTGGGACCAAGCCGGACTCGGGAAACACGCCGATGACGCCCACCTTCCACTCCGCGCCCACGTTGTTCGATGGATTGCGCCGCAGCTCGTCCTTGGCGAATTCGTCCATGACGCCCATGAACCGTTCCCAGCCGTCATTTGGGCCCGCGTGTTTCACTCGGGCCATGATGTCGTAATAGGAGGTGTAGAAGATGGCGCCGCCGTTTTCCAGATGTTCGCCATAGGTGGCGCTGCCGCCAGGGCCCACCGTGATCTGCGGTTCGCCGTTGTCCAGCACGGGCTTCCACCAATAGGGCTCGCCCAAAGCGGCCACGTCCACCGTCGTGGACCGGGGCGCGAAGCCGAAGGCGTAGATGTCGTCGCCCTGGGATGTGTCGTCCGCGATGACGCGCTCGCCGTGCAGCCACGCAAGGATTTCCTCCGCCTGCGCGTCGTCCGCGAGGGAGTAGGTCATCGCCTCGGTGTTGAGAAAGGTGAAGCCGAGGTCCCATCGGGCGCCGTCCTCGTCGATGCAGCCTAGGAAGCGGCCTGTGTCTTCGTTCCAAAATGTGGAACGGTATTGCGACGCGGTTTCGGCGGCGAGGGCGCGGTAGTCCTCCGCTTGTTCGGTTTCCCCAAGGATTTCTTCGAGGTCCGCCAGGGCCAAGAGGGATGCGTAGTAGTAGATATTCGTGTACCCGTCCTTGTGGCCGAAGGGGAAGTTGTCCCAGTAGTTGGTCGGCGCTCCGTCGGGCCGGCCCGTGTTGTGGCCATTGCGGATGACGAGCATCCCGTCCCGCCCGTTCAGTTCCTCCAGTTGGTAAGCCATCGCCGCCCGGATCTTCTGCAGCACGGTCATGCCTTCCGATGCGTCGCCGGGTCCCCGCGACACCGGATCGCGGGCGTGAAGGAAGTCCTTGTCGCGGGTCCAGAAGAAGTAGCGGCACACGCCCAGGATGTACTTGGCGTTGTTTTCCTGATGATAGGAGGGCGGTTCAGTGGGCCATTGGGCCTGGTCCGTCCACGACCACACGTACCCGTTCTCGCTCATGGGGTATTCGACGAGAATGGCGCGGAACGCGTCCCGGTATTCGTCTTCGCCGCTCCACATGAGTTTGCGGGCCATCCATTCGTGCCATGCGGCTTCCTTCCCGAAGCGGATTACCGCGCCCTCCTCTTCCGTGACGGCGCCATAGATGCGCCACATGCGGTTGAGGGGCTCGTCGAACTCGCCGCCGATGGATGTGAAGAAGGGAGCATGGCGGGGATCGGGATCCGCCGCCATGGCAACCCCGGAGAAGGCCGAGAGCAGCAGCACGACGGCGGCGCGTCCGGCGGCGGCGTGCGCGCTCCCAAGGGTCCACGGCGCTGGCATGGATGGTCTCCTCCGCGTCATCCGTCGCCCAAGTGGGAAGGCCCCCGGCCCACGCGGCGGCCTAGGGTGTTCTTGCGTTCGTCGATGATGCGCTTGGCGAGCTTCACGATCCGGTGCTCCAGCCACATGGAGGTCGGGCTGTGCTCCCGGTAGTCCGCTGGGCCAATGGCGTGGATCCGCCCTTGCTCGTGAAGTTCGGCGACTTGGGCGAACTGCTTCTTGGACTCCGGGTCATGGACGGCGAAAGTGAATCCGCCGTGCTTCTTGACGACGGAAAAGGACGGGACGTCGCTGGGGCCGTCGGCGATGTAGAGCATGTTTTCGAAGGGCACGCGGCGGTAGCTCTCGGGGATGGCGTCGTTCACACTAATGCCGGGCACCCGGTTCACGCCTTTGTGGATTTCGAAGACGGCGCGCGGCTTCGTGGTGTTGTCCAGGGCGCCGGCGATCTGGCTGATGGCCCCTTCACGGGGAAGCTGCGCAAGATCCGCCCTAGGCGGCGCGGGCTCCTCGATAAACTCCGACGCCCAGATGCCGTCGAGTTGGGCGGCCACGGCCGAGCCCCGGATGAGTTCGGCGAGGCCTGTGCTCACCACATAATGCTCGACCCGGATGTCCCACTCCTGATACTCCGGCGCGGCCATCAGGTTCTTGAGCCGGTCCAACGCCTCGGGCATGCCGGGAAAGAAGACGATCTCGGCCCCCAGCTCGCGGAGGCGCGCGTTGGAGAGCCCAGCGAAGACGCCGTGCTGGACGTAGGAGAGGATGTGGCCGAGGTAGCAGGTGTCGTCCTGCACGTGAATGCCCGCCCGCCCGTAGTACGCGGGCAGGGCGTTGACCTCCCGCCAGAACTCACGCTGGTCGACGCCGTAGGCCTCGAACAAGGGCTTTTGCATGTAATGGGGCGAAAGCGTCCGGTCAAAATCCCATATGACGGCGATGATTGTCTGTGAAAAGGGCGCTTGTTCCGCCAAGAAACAGGATCCTCCATGGTGTTTTTTGCCCGTGATACCGTGGAAACAGGCGGCGCGGGCCGCCGCGCGTGAAGCTTTCGGGCATCGTATCAGGCGGCGCGGCGAGGGACAAGGAGGGGAGACGCCGCTGGATCAACCGGGGTTTGTGGCGGCGCGGCGGCGCCACACGTTGATCAGGCCGAGGAGGAAGACGAGTCCAGCGGCCGCGGATATCCATAGGCCCGTTGTGAATGATTGGGGCGCGTAATGAAAGACCACGTCATGATTGCCTTCGGGGACTTGCACGCCGCGGAAGAGGGCGTCCACGGGAAAGACCGGCGTGGGCTCGCCGTTGACCGTGGCGCGCCAGCCCGGGTACCACGCGTCGGCCAGTACAAGCACGCCCGGTTGCGCGCCCTCGACGCGGACGTGGACCCGCGCGTTCGTTTCCGGCGACGCGATGTAGGCCCACCCGGCGGGCCCTGCCGCGGGCGCCTGGGCTGGCAGGGAGTGCTCCGCAACGGGGGGCTCCGAGGAGCTGAGGTCGGCGGGATTGAGAAGATAGGCCGGGCGGACGGCGTGGACGATGCGCGCGCGGGAGCCGCCTTCCAAGTCCGTGAAGAGGACAGCCCCGGACGGGAACACTTCCCGGATCTGTAGCAAGGGACGAACGGAGACGAAGGGCCCCTGAATGTCCTCGCGCGTAAGCAAGAGGACCGGCGAGCCCATCCGCCGGACCAACAGTGGATCCGTCTCCAGGCGTTCCGCGAACACCGCGTGACGGCGCAGCACGGGATTGCCCGCCCCGAAGGTCTGGCGTACAAAGTTTCCGGCCAGGGGCCACCGTTGGAGCGCCGCGTTGCCGCTGACCCGCTCGCCGGTGTCCCGGAGCGTGGAAATGAAGAGCGTCTCCGGGTAGAGGGCCTCCGAGTCGCTGAAGCTTAGGAAGGGCTGGAAGGCCATTATGAGGCCCACGGCTGTCCCGCCCGTCAAGCCATAGCCCAACAGGCGCGGCGACGGAAGCAGTAATGTGGCGGCGAGCAGCGCGAGCGCGACGCCCAGTCCCCCCGCCGCGAGGGCCGCCTGCCCGGAGAGGGGCGGCGTTTCCAGAACAGACGCCGCCGCGCCCCAAAAGGCGAGGCCCGCGCCCGCCGCGATGAGCAGGGGGTATCCGAGGGCCATTCGCTTCAACGCGGCCTTGCACTGGGCCGCGTTCAGATGAACCCACTCTTCCGCGGCGGCCGCCGCCATGAAGGCCACGGCCAATCCATTGAGTCCAAGGAGGTGGTGGGCTTGCACGGCGCCGATGACGGGCGCGCCCCGGAGCAAGGGCGCCAGGACGAGGCCGCACAGTGTCAGGGTGGCGGCGGCGATGAGCAGGGCGTCCACCCGGACCCGTTGCAAGGGGGCCGTGAACCCGCGCAGCGCGAACCATAGGGGAACCATGGCCACGGGGAGCCAACCGGCGTGCATGAGGCCGGTGTGGAAGGCGTTGGCCTGGGCGGCCTCTCCGCCCGCGGGGGGATGGCCCAGGAGATGGGGGTAGAACAGGGCGGCCAGGGCGGAGAGGCCTGGGGGCGTCTCCGGCTGCACGCCGCCCGAATGCGTGGCTTGCCGGATGAATTCGAGGAAGGGCGCGAGTTGCACGGCTACAAGGCCGGACGCGAGGACCAGCGCGGCGGCCAAGGGGGTGAACCCGCGGAGCCAGTAGACGAAGGGGGCCCGGGCGAAGGCGAGCCGTGCGGCGAGGTAGAGCGCCGCTCCCGCGCAGGCGGCGGCCACGGCTTCCGGGCTGCCGCCTAGGAGCATGAGCGCCAGCGTAAGTCCGCCGAGAGGCCAGTAGCGCCCTTGGCCAATAGCGAGGCGCTCGGCGAACAACACGAGCAGGGGCAGCCACGCCAACGTGTCGGCCAAGGGCCAGGCGTTCCAGAGTACGAGGGGCGCGCTCAGTTGGAAGCCCGCGGCGACGGCGAGGGCGAAGGGGGGCAGGAAACCGAGGCGCCGGGCGGCGTAGAACGCCGTGAGGCCGGCCACGACGAGCTTAAGGAGAGAGGAAAGAATATACGCGGCATTGAATTCTAGAAAGTGGAATGGAAGAGAGAAGGGCGAGAGTACGCGGGTCCGCCATTGGGCGAGAAACGGGGTTCCACAGTTCTCGTAAGGGTTCCAGAAAAGGGAATCGCCGCGCTCCAGGCTGTTGTGGAGGAACCGGTACGCAGGATAGTGGCGCTGGGTGACGGCCTGTTCCTCCCGGGTGGCCGCGGTCTCCACGCCCGCGGGCGCCGCCTCCTGCCAGGGCGCCAGGGCGTAGAGGTTCGCGCTGGGTATGGGGAGTTTTCCGCCGGCCGCGGCGGGGTACAGCACGGCGGCCGCCAGCAGCGGGACGGCAAGGACGCAGAGGAGATGCTCCCAGAAGGAGCTCCGTGGCAAGAAGCGCAAAATGTCGTTCCTCGTTCCTGGGGTTTCGCGTGGCGGCCCGGTTCGCCCCCGGCCTTCGTCAGGCCGCCGGCGCCGCCGTGACTGCGTTGTCCCTCATCAATGCGCTCCCATTGTCCCGGCCTAGTAATCCGCGTTTTCCAGAACGGTCTTCACATACCCGAGGAATTGGGCGGCGAGGGCGCCGTCGATGACGCGGTGGTCGCTCGACAAGGTCAGTTTCATGATGGGCCGCACGTGAATGCCGCCGTCTATGACCACGGGCCGGTCCTTTATCTGGCCCACGGCCAGGATAGCGCTGTCGGGCTGGTTGATGATCGCGGTGAAGTGGTCCACGCCCAGGGCGCCGAGATTGGAGACCGTAAAGGTGTTGCCCGTGTAATCGTCGGGCGTGAGCCGGTTGTTCCGCGCCTTGTCCGTGAGCTCCCGCGTCTCACGGTGGATGTCCTGGAGCGACTTCCGTTGCGCCTCCTTCACCACCGGCACGACGAGCCCCGTGGGCAGGGCTACGGCGAACCCGAGGTTGATGTCCGCCGATTCCTCAATGGCGTCTCCGGCCCAGCGCGCGTTCACCATGGGGAAGGCCTGAAGACCTCGCGCGGCGGCGCGGAGCACGAAGTCGTTGTAGGAAGGCTTGAAGGCGCCGCCGCCCTCGCGGAACCGGGCGCTCTCGGCCATGTCCACTTCCACGGTCATGTAGTAGTGGGGCGCGTTCGTTTTGCTCTCCACCATGCGCTCGGCGATGATGCGGCGCATGGGGCTGAGAGGCGTTCGCCGCGCGGCGTCCGGAGACGGTTGCGCGGCCGGACCGGTCTCGGCGGGCGTGGGAACCGCCGCGCCCGCCGGCGCTTGGGCCGCCGCCCGTTCGACGTCTTCTTTCATGATACGGCCGCCAGGGCCCGTGCCGGTGACGCGGCGCAGGTCCACGCCCTCCATTTCGGCTAAGCGTTTCGCCGTGGGCGCCACGCGGGTGGGCGGCTGCCCGGCCGCCGCCACGTCCTCCTCCAGCACGCGGCCGGCGGGGCCCGAGCCCGTCACGCCTTCCAGTTCCTGTTCCGCTAGACCGAGCCGCGCGGCCTGGGCTCGCGCCCGGGGCGACGCCTTATGCCGGCGCGTTTCTTCCGGGGTTGTCGAGGGGGGCGTTGGACGCGTGACCTCTCCGGCGCCGGGAGCGGGCGCCGCCGGAGCATCGTGCGCCGCCGCTACGGCGGCTTCGCCCGCGGGGGCGCTGTCCGCCCCGTCATACTGGCTCAGATCGGGCAGGGGCTCGTCTTCGCCGCCGATCAACGCCGCCACGGTGAGCACGGGCGCGAGGATGTCGGGCTCCAGCAGGATCTTTCGCAACACGCCGTCCACGGGAGACTCATGCTCGATTTCCGCCTTATCCGTCTGCAACGTAAAAAGGGGATCGCCCTTCTTCACGTGATCGCCTTCTTGCTTGAGCCATTCCACGATCGATGCTTCCTCGACGGACTGGCCGAGCTGAGGCACCCGTATCTCTTCCATGTCACTCCCTTAAACTATCCAGCCTTCCCGTTGCAGGCGGCAGGCGGCCTCGGTAATGAGCCCCGCCAGCGTGGAGCCGGGTTCGGCCTGGCAGATGTGCGTAATGATGTATTCTATCCCGTTTTGCGCGCGGAGCCGTTGCAGCTCCTGAGCGGAAGGGTCCCCCGCCTGATCGTACTGAATCGCGGCGGCCGCTGCAAACGCCAGGTGGACAGGCTCTACCCCTTCGGCGAGGCAGAGGTTCGCCGCTCCCACAAGCCGATCCTCCGGGCCGAGCTTGCGGATGGGGTCCTTGGCCACGCGGCTTACCTGGTCGCCGAGCGCCCGGTTCTGGAAACGCTCCACGATGTTCTCGGCGTGCGCGCTCAGTTCCGCGGCGTCGAGGCCGTGCTTTGCCGCCAGGGCGCGCCGGCTCTCGTCGAGGGCCGCGTCCACCTCCGCGCGTACGACGGGGTCCGCGATGGCCTTCCAGATGAAGCCATACCCTTTCAAGTGGCCCAGGTACGCCGCCACCGCGTGGCCCGCGTTGTGGATGAACAGCTTCCGCTCCACATAGGCCTGAAAGTTCTCCGCCGGGCGGAGGTGGGCCAATTCGGGGATGGGGCCGCGAAAGGCCAGGGCGTCCACGGGCAACT
>SLHB01000465.1 GCA_007136375.1 Candidatus Hydrogenedentota bacterium | reverse complement strand
GGTCAGCGCGCCCGCAAAGGACCCCGCCCTGCTCCCCGAACTCGTGCGGCGTCTCGACCGCAACGGCGTCGAACTCAGCGAACTGGTCCTCCGCGGCGCCAGCATGGATGATGTCTTCCTCGCGCTGACGGGACGTCACGCCGAGGAAACCCCAGACGAGGAAACCCAACAAGCATGAACGCCCACGAATCCGGAGCGCGGCCCGGTCCCATCGACGCCCTGCGCCAAACCCTGACGCTGGCCTGGCGCGCCATCGTCCAACTCCGGCACAACCCCTGGGAACTGGGCGACTACAGCATCCAACCCGTCCTGTTCTTGCTCCTGTTCCTTCTCGTCTTCGGCGGGGCCATCGCCGGATCCATGGACGACTACCTCGCCTTCATCCTGCCCGGCGTCATCGTGATGAACATGGTCTTCGTCACCGTCTACATCGGCCACGGCCTCAACACCGACCTCACTAAAGGCTTCTTCGACCGCCTCCGCGCCCTGCCCGTCGCGCGATGGGCGCCCTTGGCCGGACGCATTACCGCCGACCTCGTCAAACAGGCCTGGTCCATCGTGCTCCTGCTCGGCGTGGGCTACGCCCTGGGCTTCCGCGTGGAGACCTCCATCTTCGGCGTCCTCGGCATGTTCGCCCTGCTCCTGATCTTCGCGCTGTCCTTCTCCTGGATCTCCGTGCTCATCGGCGTCGTCGCCCGGGACCCCGAACACGTGCAACTCTTCGGCTTCACCGCCCTCTTCCCCGTCACCTTCGTCAGCAACGTCTTCGTCCCCGTCGAGACCATGCCCCCGTGGCTCCAGACCATCGTCAGCCTCAACCCCGTGTCCGTCCTCACCGACGCCGCCCGCGGCCTCCTCATCGGCGGCCCCGTAGCCGGCCCCGCCCTCCTATCCCTCGCCTGGTCCGCCGCCCTCACCGCCGTGTTCGCCCCCCTCTCCCTCTGGGCCCTCCGCCGCCGCTTCAACCAGTGAACCGCGGACGGCTCAGGCAACGTCCACCTCGATGGTCGTGTTCAATACCTCCTGGCTCGCGTACTGGGCGCGTTCCTCCTCGGGAAGCGTGTCCAGATAGGCGCTGACCGCCTCACGGATGTTCGCCAAGGCCTCGTCCATGGTGGTCCCCTGCGTCTGACATCCTGGCAACGCCGGACACCAGGCGTAGAAACCATCCTTATCTTGCTCGATCAGCACTGCAAGCTTGTACCGCATGATGCGCGTCCCTCGTGGCCTCGTTTACCGTCGCAGCCTATGATGACATGCCCCCCACGCCCATACAAGCGCGCGTACCAACCCAATCGCCGCCGGAAGTTTGGCGGCATGCAGGGCCGCCAGAAAGGCGGCGTTCAAGAGTTTCCGCGCGGCCGAAGGCGTTCCTATCCGGCGATTCAGGAGCAAAACTGCCTTGACCTCATGTTGACCTGGCTCCATACTGTCCCGTTGTTATATTAAGAGCGCCAGATTGACGCACCGAGGGCCATTGTAGCTGTCGTGGACAGGCGACCTGTAGCGGCCGCGCGGAAAGTGGGGAGACATGGAGCGGATTCAGAACATCAACGTCAGCCGTATCCAATGGTGCTGCCAGGATCATGGAATAACCGTTGACGATTTGGCGGACCAGATCAAGGTTCGGCGTGACCAGTTCCAGAGGGTCATGGCGAGCGGGAGCGGTCTGACTTTCAGGCAGCTTCAAGGCCTCGCCAATCACTTCAATCGTGGAGTGTTGTTCTTCGTTGAGGCCGGGCCCTTCGATGAGCGGCGGCTGCGCTCTCCCCAGTTTCGGACCTTGCAGAACCAAACGCCGGATCTCTCGCCAGCGCTCAAAGCGTTCATTGAGCGAGTGGAAGCCCATCGCGATCTCTACCTGAGCCTCCGCGAGGACTTGGATCCTGATGAGGGACCGCGTTTCGCGCCGCCGAAATTGCCCGATCACGATTGGACACAAGCGGCGGCCATAGCGCGAGAGTGGCTTGGGCTAGGAGAGACGAACGCCTTCGCACACTACCGGGAGGCCGTGGAAGCCAACGGCGTTCTCGTGTTCGTCAGCACGGGATATCCTGGGGCGTGGCGAATCCCCGCCAACAGCTCGGTCGCCGGCTTCTCCTTGTATGACAGCACGTGTCCGGTGATCGTGGTAAGGCGGCAGGTCTATGAGACGCGCCAGTCTTTCACGCTCATGCATGAACTGGGGCACATCCTCCTTCACCAAAGCAGCTTTATCGATGACGAGGAAGACCTGCATTCCCGCGTTGGCCGGGAACGAGCGGCCAACGCCTTCGCCGGGCGTCTCCTTGTGCCGGACGCATTCCTGGAACGAATACCAGACGCCGGACGGCCGAGCGACGTGGCGTTGTACGATGACTGGCTCCGTCCGTTCCGGCGCGAATGGGGAGTGAGCACTGAAGTCATCCTGCGGCGCTTGCTCGAGGCGGGCCGCCTCGGTCCCACGCTGTATAGAGCTTATCGCATGTGGTGGGAGAAACAGGCCACTTTGAAACAGGCCGGTGGCGGGGGGCGGTACCGGGCGCGGGAGCCGCTGCGTTTGTTCGGCGAAGGCTTTGTGCGCACGATCCTGGACGCGCTGCACGCGCAACATATTAGCCTAAACAAGGCCAGTAAGTACCTCGACAACATAAGGATTGCGGACGTCCACCGACTGGAAGCCGATGTCAAAGGCGTTTGACGCTTCCTCCATGATTTACGCGTGGGACAACTATCCTCCCGCAAACTTTCCGCCACTTTGGCGATGGATGGAATGTCAAATCCAGTCCGAAACGTTTGTGATGCCGAGCATCGCTTTCGATGAGCTGAAAACGCGCGCGCCCGATTGCCACGCATGGCTTCGCGAGAAACAGCTTGCGCGAATCAGCGTTACGAACGCGATCCTTGAGGAAGCTGTGCGGATCAAAGCTCTCTTGGGTATCGAAGGCGAAAGGTATCACCCAAAAGGGGTTGGTGAGAACGACATCCTTATCGTGGCGACGGCCGCCGTCGAATGCCTGGAACTCATCTCAAATGAAGGACGGCAGCACATTCTTCCCAAAGATCGCGCCAAAATGAAGATACCCGCCGTGTGCGAACTGGAAGCGGTCAACGTTCCATGCATGGATTTCGTCACGCTAATCAGGCAGTCGGACGAAGTTTTCGGCGACTGAGTCAAGAAGACGCCTCTTGTGCTGGCGACACAGTTGGGCCTAAGAATCGTAGAAGGACATCAAGCGGAACGACTGTTGAAAACTCACACTTGACTCGGTTCACCACCTCACTAGAGCAGCGCACTTTGCCCCGGTTTTTGTCGAAAGATGGGGGTAAGCTCACTTCCCTCTCAGGCGTTGCTTGCCGTGAAGACCAAGGTCCATTGACCCTGCCGCCGGTCCCCAGTGCAATTCCGCCATGTCCGCGTCGTCTCTAGAGGTGAAGGACCCGAAAGCCGGGGGCCTGTCCAGGCCTATGGAGACCGGCGCAGAAAAGGAGGAAGCCATCCCGGTACAGCGCCACGACGCCGTCGTGGCATGAGGCGACACAATCATCCGGGAGTGACGATTGTGGTCAGGCCGTTCCTCTCGAACCAACGCCACTATGAGTCGTCCTTGCGAGCGCGGTTGATCGCCTCGATACCTTGCTTCGTCACTCTCGGATGCAAGGTCTTCCCCCGGTGAAACGGTACTACGATGCGCAACGCTCCGTTTCCGTAGACGCGGTGGCTCCCACGGGTCCGCAACAACACGAATCCCGCTTTCAACAACATTCGCTCCGCTTCGGCGGCGTCCAGCCGGGGAAGCTCAGGCAACGTCCACCTCGATGGTCGTGTTTAAGACTTCCTGGCTCACGTACTGGGCGCGTTCTTCCTCGGAAAGCGTGTCCAGATAGGCGCTGACCGCTTCACGAATGTTCGCCAACGCCTCGTCCATGGTGGCCCCCTGCGTCTGACACCCTGGCAACGCCGGACACCAGGCGTAGAAACCATCCTTGTCTTGCTCGATCAACACTGCAAGCTTGTACCGCATGATGCGCGTCCCTCGTGGTCTGGTTTACCGTCACAGCCCATGATGACATGCCCCCCACGCCCATACAAGCGCGCGTAGACGCCCAATCGCCGCATAAGTTTGGCCAGATGCGGTCTCGTCCTCCCGCCGCTCCGCCGTGCAATTCCGCCATATCCGCGTCGTCTTTAGGGGTGTAGGCGCCCGGCGGCCCGGGGGCCTTGTCCATGCTGGCGTAGGTACGGAGGATGCGGACCATGTTGACCCCCAAGACACGGCGCGCGGCAAAGCTTGGGCGATTCGCGGCGGCGGGCGCCGCGGGTCTTGCGTGGAGCGCAACCGCGACGGCCGAATCCGGTTCCGCCATGACGTTGGGCGAGACCGCGATTGTGGCCATCGCGACAGCCATCCTTCTCGCCGGGGTGATCGCGATTATCTGGCGCGCAGTGCTGATTATCGCGGAAAACTGGGCGGTCGCCTTGATGGTCTTGGGCCTGTCTTTACTTGGTTGGGCGCTGCTGACGCTGCACTTGGTGGCCATACGCGGCGACGGCCTCCTCGAAAGCATGGGAATCGCCGCGATCCCCACCGCGATAGTGTTGATATCCGTACTCTGCCTGTTCCTCGACAACGGGCGGGGCGGCGGTGTTGGCGACGGCGGCAGCCTATGGGGCGACGGTGGCGGGGACGGCGGCGGAGGGTGTTGAGTTGATCTCCCTTGCACGGGTTTCCAGCCCCCACTCTCGCGCTTGAGCGCGGCCGGGAAGCAGCTGTCGCCGGCTCAAGCTATCGGTCGAATGAATCCTCGGCCCCATCGACGGCGGCGTCGATGGTCATGTAGTAGCGGAGCCCACGTTCGCCGCCGACGGCGCGGTTGATAAGGTCGCGGACAGGGCCTTTCACTTCGGCGAGGCGCACGTGGACGCCTTGTGCGTCCAGTTGCTCTATAAGTTCGAGGAGTTGCTCGACACCGGTGGAGTCGATGTCGTTGACGCCGTTCAGATCGAGGACCAGGCGGCGGACGCCGGGCGTGTGGGCGACAATACCGTACACCTGGTCCCGCAGGTATTCGGCGTTCGCGAAATGCATGGGACCGTCGGGCCGAAAGATGAGCAAGCCTTCGACGGGCTCCGTGTCGTAGCGGTTGATGTTGCGGTAGACCGATGTACCGGGCACACGGCCGAGCACGGCGCAGTGCGGCCGCGCCGATCGGTAGAGCAGCATGAGTACAGACAAGGCCACGCCGAGCAGAATCCCCTCCTTGACGCCGAGAAACAAGGTGCCGCCGAAAGCGGCGAGGAAGAGGTAGCGGTCGTAGTGGCCGAGCCGCCAGAGCCGAATGAAATGGTTGGTCTCGATGAGTCCGTACACGGCGGCGATGATTACGGCGGCGAGCACAGCCTTGGGCAGATAATAGAAGAGCGGGGTGAAGAAAAGCAGGGTTAGGGTCACGCCCCCCGCGCTCACCACGCCGGCGAGGCCCGTCCGCGCGCCGGCGTCATGATTGACGGCGGTCCGGGAGAATCCGCCGGTGACGGGGAAAGCCTGGAAGAACGAGCCGCCGATGTTCGCCGCGCCCAGCGCGATGAGCTCCTGATTCGCATTCACCTCGTAATCGCCTGCTTTCCGTTGGATAACCTTCGCCACGGCGATGGACTCCATGAAGGCCACGAGGGATATGGCGAGGGCCATGGGGAAAAGCGCCGTGATGGCGTTCCATTGGAGCATGGGCGCCGAGAAGGCAGGCAAGCCCGCGGGTATTTCGCCGACAATGCGCACGCCGCGCGCGTCGAGACCGGTTAGCGCGAGGAGTAACACGCCGGCCGCGACGGCGATAAGCGCGCCGGGGACCCTTGGGGCCGCCTTCTTGAGCGCCAGGATGAGAGCGATGGCGCCAAGCCCTATGGCGGCGGTCCAAGGGCTCGCCTGCGTGATTTGCGCGCCGATCCCGTAGACGATTTCGTGGAGGCCGCCGGAGACCGCATCCACGCCTAGGAGATGGTGGAGCTGGCTCATGCCGATAACGATGGCGGCCGCGGAGATGAACCCGGACAACACGGGGTGAGACAGCAGGTTGACCAGGAATCCCATCCGCATAAGGCCGAAGGCGAGTTGCAACACGCCGATCATGAGGGCGAGGAGCACGCTCAAGGCGATGTGCTCCTCGGGCGAGTCCGCAAGGGGCGAGACGGCCGACGCAACCAATAACGCAATGAGCGCCACCGGCCCCACCGCGAGATGCCGCGACGAGCCGAAGATGGCGTAGATCAACAAGGGGACCACCGCCGCGTATAGGCCATACTCCGGCGGCAACCCAGCGATGAGCGCGTACGCCATACCCTGGGGAATCAGCATTACGCCCACGGTCACCCCGGCCGCGAGATCGCCCTTGAGCCAGATTTTCTCGTAGGCGGGGAGCCACGCCAGTATGGGAAAGAATCTGCGCAACCCGATCTAAAGCCCCCGGAGCTTTCCTAGGCGCTCATGGCGCGCCATGAGATCCATGGGACGAACGGGTTCTCCGCAATGACGCCCGCCCCACACGCGCCAAACGCCCCTCACGATGACGCGACGGTTTCGCCCTGGAGTTTCTTCCAGTTGTCGAAGTGGTCGTCAATGAGCACCACGTCCTCGTAGCCGGCGCGTTTCAGGAACGCCGCGGCCACGGCGGAACGCGACCCTGCGGTACAGTGCACGTAAAGCGTCTTATCCCTTGGGATCGTGTCGAGGTACTCCGGCAACCGGGAATCCGCCGCGTTTATCGCGCCGGGGATGTGATCGGGCTTGAAGTCCGCGTATTTGCGCACATCCACGATGGCGGCGTCCTCCCTGGCGAGCTCGTCCTTGGCTTCCGCGAAGGTCTTCACCGGCATGGACCCGATTTTACCGCCCTTGGCGCGGTATTCCTCGAACTGCTCCGGGGTGATGTAGCCTTTGATGCGGTCATAACCGATGCGGATCAGATCGCGGACGGCTTCTTCGAGTTTCGCTTCGCCGATGATGAGATAGATATCTTCGTCTTCCTCGACGAAAGAGCCGACAATGGTGTTAAAAGCCTTGTTCAACGGCGACAACAGCGACCCAGGCAGATGGGCTTCGGCGAACTTGTCCCGCGTGCGTGCGTCGATGACCGCAATCCCTTTTTGGGTGGCCTTGGCGGCGAGATCTTCGGGCGTCGTCTGTTCGGGCTTCGGCAGTTCGCCATTAAGCACGGCGGGGCCAAGCTTGTTGTCGCGCTTCATTCGGGCGAAGTACAGGGGCGGCTCGGGTTGTCCTTCGAGTATGAAGCTGACGAAGTTGTCTTCGCTCGTGGCCGCCTTCAACGCCGGGTTGAAGCGCCGCTCGTAGCCGAGCGTGGTTTCCGGCACGGCGCCCAGACTCTTCCCGCAGGCGCTGCCCGCGCCATGGCCGGGCCACACTTGCATGTAATCCGGCAGGTCCTCGATCGAGCGCACCGTCTTGTAGAGCAGCCGCGCCGACGGCTCCATGACGCCCGCCTGGCCCGCGGCGGATTCGAGGAGGTCCGGACGGCCGAGGTCGCCCACGAAGATGAAGTCGCCCGTGGCGATGCCCATGGGTTCATCGGCTCCGCCGCCACGATCCGTGACGGCGTACGTCAGGTGCTCGGGCGTGTGGCCGGGCGTGTGAATCGCTCTGATCTCGACCTTGCCGATGAAAAACCCGGCCCCGTCCTTTAGCAATTGGTGCTCGTACGCGCTGCTGTTGATGAGCCACTCGTATTTCCAGTCCTCACCGCCCTCGCCGGAGGCGTAGACCTTGACGCCGCGCTCCGCGAACTCGCGAAGGCCCGAGATGTAGTCCGCGTGGATATGCGTGTCGGCGGCCGCCGTGATGCGGAGCCCCTCCGCTTCGGCGATGCGGTCGTATTGATCGATGTCGCGCAACGGATCGATGACCACGGCTTCGCCGGTGGCCTGGCAACCGATTACGTAGGAGTATTGCGCGATCTTGGGGTCGAAGACCTGTTTG